>JBBQBW010000099.1:0-7611 GCA_038318025.1 Burkholderiales bacterium
CGCTACCTCGACATGCTCTCTGCCTACTCCGCGGTGAGCTTCGGCTACGGCCACCCCAAGCTGGTAAAGGCGCTGACCGACCAGGCGTCGCGCCTCGCCGTCACCTCGCGCGCCTTCTTCAGCGACCGCCTGCCCCCGTTCCTCGAGAAGCTCTGCGAGGTCACCGGCATGGACCGGGCGCTGCCGATGAGCACCGGCGCCGAGGGCGTCGAGACCGCCATCAAGTGCGTTCGCAAGTGGGCCTACACGGTGAAGAAGGTGCCCGACGGGCGCGCGCAGATCATTTGCTGCGCCGGCAACTTCCACGGCCGCACCTCGACCATCGTCGGCTTCTCCTCCGAGGCCCAGTACCGCGACCACTTCGGCCCGTTCGCCGGCGGCTTCGTCGCGGTCCCCTTCGGCGACGCTGCGGCCCTCGAGCGCGCCATCACCCCGAACACCGCCGCCTTCCTGGTCGAGCCGGTGCAGGGCGAGGCCGGCATCATCGTGCCGCCCGAGGGCTACCTCACCGAAGTGGCGCGCATCTGCCGCGAACGCAACGTGCTCCTCATCGTGGACGAGGTGCAGACCGGCCTCGGGCGCACCGGCAAGGTGCTCGCCATCCACCACGAGGGCGTGAAGCCCGACGGCATCATCCTCGGCAAGGCGCTGGGCGGGGGGCTGCTGCCGGTCTCCGCCTTCTGCGCGCGCGCCGAGGTGCTCGACGTCTTCAAGCCCGGCGACCACGGCAGCACCTTCGGCGGCAATGCGCTGGGCGCCACCGTGGGCCTCGCATCGCTGCAGGTCCTGGAGGAGGAGAAGCTCGCCGAGCGCGCCGCGGTGATGGGCGCGCACCTGCTGAAGCGGCTGCGCTCGATCTCGAGCCCGGTGGTCACGGACGCGCGCGGCCTGGGCCTGCTGGTGGGCATCGAGCTCGATCCCAAGGTGGTCTCGGCGCGCAAGTTCGTCGAGACGCTGCTCAAGCACGGGGTGCTCAGCAAGGACACCCACGGCACCGTGGCGCGCTTTGCACCACCGCTGATCGTGGAGCGCGAGCAGCTCGACTGGGCTGTGGACCGCATCCGCGACGCGCTGGCGGAATACGGGCCGGTGTACGAGAAGGCCGCCTAGGGAAGCTAGCGGCGGTAGTCCTTGCGCACGTAGGGATTCACGCGGTCGATGTCCGCCTGCACGTCGGCCTTGCTGCGCTCGTAGACCAGCTCGCGGCCCATCACCTGCCCGGCGTAGGCGAGGCCGTTGCGGGTGGGGGCCAGGTTGCAGCGCACGCTGTGCACGCCCTGGCCCAGGACCACCTCGATGTGCTCGGCGCGCTTGCTCAGCACCACGACCTCGAGCACCTGGCCGGTTTCGGTCTTGACCTTGATCGTTTCTTCCATCACGTGGCCTTCACGGGTGAATTCTTCACTTCGCGGCGCAGCACCTTGCCGACGTTGGTCTTCGGCAGCTCCTTCCAGAACTCGACGATCTTCGGGCACTTGTAGCCGGTGAGGTGCTGCTTGCAGTGGGCCACCACCTGCTCCCTGGTGAGGGCCGGGTCCTTCTTCACGATGGCCACGCGCACCGCCTCCCCCGAGCGCTCGTCCGGGGCGGCGACCGCGCACACCTCGAGCACGCCCGGCATCATCGCCACCACGTCCTCGACCTCGTTCGGGTACACGTTGAAGCCCGAGACCAGGATCATGTCCTTCTTGCGGTCGACGATCTTCACGAAGCCCTCGGGCGTCATGATGCCGATGTCGCCGGTGCGGAAGGCGCCGTCGGCCGTCATCACCTTTTCGGTCTCGTCGGGCCGGTTCCAGTAGCCCTTCATCACCTGTGGGCCGGCGATGCAGATCTCCCCCGACTCGCCGATCGGCAGGATGCGCGCTTCGTCGTCGCGGATGGTGACCATCGTGGAGGAGATCGGCAGGCCCGCGTAGCCGGTGTAGTCGACGTCGGGGCCCACCGGGTTGATGCAGGCGCCCGGCGAGGTCTCGGTGAGGCCGTAGCCCTCCACCAGCCCCTTGCCGGTGACCTGCTTCCAGCGTTCGGCCACGGCGCGCTGCACCGCCATGCCGCCGCCCAGAGACATCTTGAGCGGCTTGAAGTCGACCTCGGCGAATCCCGGCGTGTTGAGCAGGCCGTTGAACAGCGTGTTCACGCCCGTGATGCAGGTGAAGCGCTGCTCGTTCAGCGTCTTCACGAACCCGGGCATGTCGCGCGGGTTGGTGACGAGGATGTTGTGCCCGCCGATCTTCATGAAGGTGAGGCAGTTTCCGGTGAGCGCGAAGATGTGGTACAGCGGGAGCGCCGTAATGATGACTTCCTTGCCCTCCTCCAGTCCCGGGCCCCACCAGGCCGAGGTCTGCAGCAAGTTGGCCACGATGTTGCCGTGGGTGAGCATGGCGCCCTTGGAAACGCCCGTCGTGCCGCCGGTGTACTGGAGGAACGCGATGTCATCGTGGGTGAGGGGCGGCTCGGCGAGCGGCTTGCCGCGGCCGCCAGCAAGCGCCTCGGGAAACGCGACCGCGCCGGCGAGGCTCCACTCCGGCACCATCTTCTTCACCCGCTTCACCACGAAATTGGTGATCGCCGACTTGGGGAAACCCAGCATGTCGCCGATCTGCGTCGTGACCACCGTCTTGATCGCCGTCTGGGCGATGACGCCCTGGAGGGTCTTGGCGAAGTTCTCGAGGATCACGATCGCCGTGGCGCCGGAGTCCTTCAGCTGGTGCTCGAGCTCCCGCGGGGTATAGAGCGGGTTGCAGTTGACCACCGTGCAGCCGGCCCGCAATGCGCCGAAGAGCGCCACCGGGTATTGCAGCAGGTTGGGCGACATGATCGCGACCCGGTCGCCGCGCTGGAGCTTCGCTGCGTTCTGCAGCCAGGCGCCGAAATCGCGCGACAGCCGGTCCAGGTCGGCGAACGTGATCGTGCGGCCCATGTTGGTGAAGGCGGGCTTGTCGCCGAAGCGCTTGACGCTTTCGGCGAAGATCTCGGGCACGTTCCGGTAGCGCGAGGGATCGATCTCCGCCGGCACCCCCGGCGGGTACGATTTCAGCCAGATCTTCTCCATCGCCTTCCGCTCCTCCATCACAGTGGCCATCGCGGGCATCCTCTGTCGGGACCGTCCGGGCAGTGTAACCCGATGGCGGGCACGTGGCCGATGCGCCCGGCCTATACTGGGGCCGCATCGCTGCAACCTTCGACATCCGAAATCACGACTTGGAGGAACTCCCATGGTGACAAGAAAATCCCGGGCCCGGCCGCGCGCGCGTCCCGCCGCCGACGACAACAAGGTGAGCCAGGCGGTCGCCGATTCGGCGCAGAAGATCTGGCTCGCGGGGCTGGGCGCCTTCTCGCGCGCCCGCGTCGAGGGCGACAAGATGTTCGAGACCCTGGTCGAGCAGGGCAAGGGGCTCAGGAGCCGCGCGCGTGGCGCGGCCGACGAGGCGATGGCGAAGGTGCGCGCGCAGGCGGACACGGCCTCGGCCGACGCGGCCGGCAAGTGGGACAAGCTTGAGCAGGTGTTCGAGGACCGGGTCTCGCGCGCCCTGTCGCGCCTGGGGGTCCTCACCACCCGCGAGGTGGGCGACCTGTCGAAGCAGGTGGAAGACCTGAACGAGAGCGTGCGCGCGCTGATGGGCGGCAAGCCCTCGCGCAGCCCGCGCGCCACCGCTGCCAAGCGCAAGCCCGCGGCCGGCACGAAGGCGAAGAAGAAGGCGGCTAGTCGCGCGTCACGCGCTCGACGAGCTTGACGTAGCCTTCCATCGCCTTCTCGGGGGGCGTGCCCTTCAGCTTCGCCCACGCCTCGTACTTGGCGCGGTTCACGAAGTCGGTGAAGCCGGGCTTGTCCCCCGCGACGTCGCCCTCGGTCGCCTGCTTGAAGTGCGCGTAGAGCTTGAGCTTCATGTCGTTGCCCGGGTCCTTCCTGGCCTTCAGCACCGACGCGGCGGCGGCGTCGAATTTCTTCTGCATGTCCGACATGGTCGTCTCCTGTGTGGAATCGGTCGTAACTTAGCCCAAGGCGCCCCGAAATGACAAATTCGCGCGAACGCATCTCCGGCGTCGACACCGCCTGGCTGCGCATGGAGCACCCCAGCAACCTGATGATGATCGTGGGGGTGATGATGTTCGACGGGAAGCTGTCGGTGGCGGCGGTGCGTCGCATCGTCCAGGCGCGTTTCCTCTCCTACCGGCGCTTCGCGTGCCGCGCGGTGCAGGACCCCGGCGGCGCCTGGTGGGAGGAGGACTCCGAGCTCGACCTGTCCGAGCACATCCAGCGCGTGTCCCTCCCGGCGCCCGGCGGCAAGGCCGAGCTCGAGGCCCTGGTGAGCGACCTCGCCTCGACCCCGCTCGACCCGGGGCGTCCCCTGTGGCAGTTCCACGTGGTCGAAGGCTACGGCGGCGGCAGCGCGCTCGTGACGCGCATCCACCACTGTTATGCCGACGGCATCGCGCTGATCCAGGTGATGCTGTCGCTCACCCACGACACCGCGCGCGGCAGTCTCGAGCTGGCACCCGAGGAACGCACCGAGGAGCCGCGCGGCGACAGCGATTTCTGGGACCAGATCCTGAAGCCCATGGCCGGCGCCCTGGGCAACGCGAAGGAGATCGGCCGCGGGCTCCTCGAGCAGGGCCGCGACCTCGCCGCCAATCCCCAGGTCGCCGCCGACGCGCTGCAGGGGGTTGCGCGCAAGGGCATGGATTTCGCGGGCGAGGTGGCGCGCCTCATGACCATGGGGCGCGACGCGCCGACGCGTTTCAAGGGAGCGCTGGGCACGGTGAAGCGCGCCGCGTGGGCCGAGCCTCTCCCCCTGGACGAGGTGAAAGCGGTGGGCAAGGCGCTGGGGTGCTCCATCAACGACGTCCTGCTGTCGCTCGCCGCCGGCGCCCTGCGGGACTACCTCGAGGAGCGCGGCGACACCGTCGCTCCCGACCTCGCCATCCGGGCGATCGTGCCGGTCAACCTGCGCCCCCCCGGCGGCGGGCGCCGCCTCGGCAACCACTTCGGGCTCGTGTTCCTCGAGCTCCCCATCGGGCTCGCGCACCCCCTGGAACGGCTCTACGAGGTCCGCACGCGCATGAAGGCGCTGAAGGGCTCCTACCAGCCGGTGATCGCCCTGGGGCTCCTTAACGCCGTCGGCTACGGTCCCAAGGTGCTCCAGGAGCAGGTCACCGCGCTGCTCGGCGCATCCGCCACCGCGGTGATGACCAACGTGCCCGGGCCGCAGCAGCCGCTCTTCTTCGCCGGCCAGCGCATCGCCGAGCTCGATTTCTGGGTGCCGCAGTCGGGCGGCATCGGCATGGGCGTCTCGATCCTCTCCTACGACGGGCGCATCCAGTTCGGCGTCATCACCGACGCGGGCCTGGTGCCCGACCCCGACGCGATCGTGAGTCGCTTCGCCGACGAGTTCGACCAGCTGCTGTGGCTCACGCTGATGAGCCCCTGGGGCGACGAGGCGGCCGACCAGGTGGAGGCGGCGCGCGCGGCGCCGGCGCCCGCCGGCAAGCCGAAGAAGCCTCGTGGTGCGGGGCGCCGCCGCGCCGCGGCGAGCAAGGCCGAGCCCGCGGTCAAGCTCCCGAAGCGCTTCCGGAATCTCTGAGCGCGGCGATCACGTCCATCTCCACCAGGTAGCCGTAGTGCAGGTGCGCCACCGGCACCACGGTGCGCGCGGGGCGATGGGTGCCCAGGGCCTCGGCGTAGATCGCGTTGAAGGCCGGCCAGTGCGCGATGTCGGCGATGTACACCGTGGACTTGAGGATTCCCTCCGCGCCGGTGCCGGCCGCCTCCAGGATCGCCATCACGTTGGCGAGCACCTGGCGGGCCTGCTCCTCGAAGGTCGCGAGCTTGCGCGTCGGGTCGTCCGGGACGATGGGCAACTGCCCCGCCACGTACACCAGGCCGTTGTGGACCATGGCCTGGGAGTAATGCCCCCGCGCGACTGGCGCGAGATGGGTGGTGATGATGTCGATGGCCGCCTCCGCCGGTTGGACTGCAATGAAAGCGGGCCGGTCTCGCGACCGGCCCGCTTTGCTCCCCGTTTCGCCGCGAGCGGCGAAACGCTTATTTCAGGTGCTTGGAGACCAGCTTGGTCATCTCGAACATCGACACCTGCTTCTTGCCGCCGAAAACTTCCTTCAGCTTGTCGTCGGCATTGATCATCCGGCGGTTCATCTTGTCCTGCAGGTTGTTCTTCTTGATGTAACCCCACAGCTTGCTGGTGACTTCGGTGCGGGGAATCGGCGTGGAGCCCACAACGGCGGCGAGCGTGGAGCTCGGCGTCATCGGCTTCATGAAGGCGGCGTTCGGCTTGCGCTTCGCGGCGGGCTTCTTGGCCTTCGCAGCGGGCTTCTTGGCTGCGGCTTTCTTCACCGGGCTTTTCTTGGCGGGCGACTTCCTGGCCGCCGGCTTCTTCGCCGCGGGCTTCTTGGCTTTCTTAGCTGCCATTGATGAATCCTCCAATCTGATATGACGTTGGGTGCTAGACCATCCCGCCCTTATGGCGCGACAGCGAGAGGATGCACAAGCCGAAAACGACTTGTCAATGCTTTTCACTCTGGGAACGACCTTTTTTCCCTCTGACGTCGCGGCTACGCAACACGCGCGCGATGCGAGCGAGCGATCATTCGAGCTCCGAGCGCGCGCTTTCGATGTCGAGAGCTTCCATCGCGTCTCGCGCCACCATGGCCGCCGCCTGGGCGTAGAGCCGGCCCGCTTCCTCGACCGCCTTCTTGCCGTTCAGCAGCACCAGCCCGTTGGCCATCTCGATGCGGGCGATGGGGGAATCGGGGGCCAGCTCCAGCGCGCGGCGGAAATGCTGCTCCCCCGCGTCGCGCTTGGCGCCGTAGGTGAGGCCGCCCACCAGCGCGCCCACCTTGTTGATGATCTCCGCGTGGTAGGCGCCCATCGCCACGTGGGCCTCGACATGCTTGGGCGCGAGCTTGAGAGTGGCCTCCAGCGCGGCACGAATCTTTCCGCCGAATCCCTGGGCCAGCGCCTTCGCGACGGAGATGCGCTGGCTGTAGCGGCCCGTGGCGTAGGCGTAGAGATAGTGCGCGTTGGCGTTCTTCGGCTCGGCGCGGGCGAGCGATTCGGCTCGCTTCATCACCTCCTCGAAGTGGGCGATCTTCGCCGCCTCCTTCGGCTCGACCCCGTTGGCGTAGATCGCCTGTGCCTTGTTCGCGGCGGTGATCCCGGAGCCGCCGGCGGCGAGCCCCGCCTGCGTCGCTTCCTGGAACTTGCCCTGGTGGAAGAGCCGCCACGCCTGCTGCGATCGCGGGTCGTTGGGCCACGGCTCGCAGTCGCCGCGGTGCAGGGCGGGCCATGCCTTCTTCAGCGCTTCGCCCGCGTAGGCGAACGATTTCGAGGGGTGCGGGAACGCGGTCCACTGGGTCTTTGCCATGGGTCCTCCTCAGTCGGGGTCGATGTACTCGAGGGTGAGCCGCTCGAGGTGAGAACGTGCCTCGCCCAGGAGGTAGGGCGCCACGAGGGACATCACCTGGTAGGCGCCGCGTCCCAGGTCGGCGGCGTCCCCGCCGCGGTCGCCGCGGCCGGCGCCGCTCGCACGCAGCGACTGGAAATTCAGCCAGTAGGTCGCCACCACCAGGACGTTGCGGGCGAGCGTTCGG
>JBBQBW010000100.1:0-7606 GCA_038318025.1 Burkholderiales bacterium
CGGCCATCGCGGCGGCGCGCGCCATGGCGGAGGAAGATGGGGCAGGCGCGGCCTGCGACATCCTGGAACGAATCCTGTTGCAACGCACGAGGAGAGACGATCGATGAAAGCGACGAAGACGCTGATGGTGGCGGCCCTGGCGGCCGCCGGACTCACCATGACGGGGCTGGCCGAGGCGCAAGCCAAGCACGGCTATCGGGGTGGCGGCGGGCATAACTACGGTGGGCATCACCGCCATTGGGGCGGACGTTACTGGGGCCCTGGCCTGGGACTCGCCATCGGCGTGCCTCTGGGAATCGGCCTCTCCTCCTGGGGTTGGGGCTATCCGTACTACTACGACGGCCCGCGCGTGGTCCATCGCGAAGTGATCCGCGACCAGGATCCCAACTACATCGGCCGCATCCACCCGATGCCGCACGAGCAGCCGGCGGGCGCAGCACGCACCGAGGGCGCGCCGGCCTCGGCGCCGCTGTACATGAACTACTGCGAGTCGTCGAAGGCGTACTACCCCAAGGTCACTTCGTGCCCGGAGGGGTGGCGCTTCCAGCAACCGAACTGAAGAACGCCTCGACGTCGGAGAGCAGGCGCGTGCGCTTGAATGGTGGCAGCGCGCGCCAGATGCGCTTTCCGTAGGGCTTGTCGACGAGCCGCGGGTCGCAGATCACCAGCGCCCCGCGGTCCGTCTCGTCGCGGATGAGGCGTCCCGCGCCCTGCTTGAGCGTGATTACCGCGCGCGGCACCTGGTAGTCCATGAAGGCGTTGCCCCCGGCGCGGTTGATGCGTTCGATGCACGCCGCCAGCACCGGGTCGTCGGGCGGGTTGAACGGCAGCCGATCGATCACCACCACCGAGAGTTGGTCTCCCTTCACGTCCACGCCCTCCCAGAACGACTGGGACGCCACGAGGATCGCGTGGCGCGAGCGCCGGAAGCGCTCCAGCAGCTCGTTCTTGGAGCCCGAGCCCTGCAGCAGCAGCGGCCACTCGAGTCCCTCCTCCTTCATTTTCTTTCCCAGCCGCTCGTGGCCGCGCTCCATGGCGCGCAGGCTGGTGAAGAGCAGGAACGCATGCCCGCCGGAGGCGCGCACTACCGGCCAGGCCGCGTCGATCACCGCATCGGCATAACCCTCGCTGTTCGGGTCGGGCAGTCCCTGGGGCACGTAGAGCAACGCCTGGCGCTCGAAGTCGAAGGGGCTGGGCCAGCTCAGCGTGCGGGCTTCGGCCAGGCCCATCTCGCCCAGGTAATGGCGGAAGTCGCCGTTCACCGAGAGAGTGGCCGAGGTGAAGACCCACGCGCGGTCGCCGCCCTTCATCTGCTCCTGGAAGATGCGGCCCACGTCCAGTGGCGTGACATAGAGCTGGGCCGACTGCGCGTAGGCCTCGATCCAGCGCACCACTTCCGCCCCGCCAGGCTCGCCATAACCGTTCTCTTCCCGGGGGCGGGCATCGGCCTCGCGCCACTGGATGACGCGCGCCAGGAGCGCCCCGGCGCGCTCGCGGCAGTTGCGGATTTCCTCGGCGCGCTCCTCCTGTGCGGCGAGCTTTTCCACCAACGCTTCGAGCGTCTTCGCGAGCGCGTCGAGCGCCTTGTCGAAGGCGGGCCGCGCACGCAGCGCCGCGAGCGCGGTGCGCCCCGCGGCGTTGCCGAGTGCCAGCCGCAGGTCGCGCGCCGACTTCTCCACGTCCGCGGCCGCATCTCCCAGCTCGTTGCTCTCGCGGGCATGCTGCGCCTGCGCGACGCGGGTGTCCCGAGCCAGCTCGATCAGGTGCGTGGTGGAGAACGACTCGCCGAAGAAGAGGCGTGCCAGATCCGGGAGGTGGTGCGCCTCGTCGAAGATCACCGTGTTGGCGGCGGGCAGGAGATCGGCCGCGCCTTCGTCGCGCAGCGCAACGTCGGCGAAGAAGAGGTGGTGGTTCACCACGATCACGTCGGCCTCGGCGGCGCGCTTGCGCGCCTTCATCACGAAGCAGTCCGGGTAGTGCTGGCCGCCGGAGCCCAGGCAGTTCTCGCGCGTGGAGGGGGCGTGCACCCAAGCCGGGGAGTTCTCGGGGACATCCGCGCATTCGCCCCGGTCGCCGGTGACGGTGCGGCGCGAGAAGCTGCGGATCTTGTGGATGTGCGCCACCTCCTCCTTCGCGCCGAAGCTGCCCTGGACGGTGGCGTTCTCGAGGTGGTGGATGCAGACGTAGTTGGCGCGCCCCTTGAGGAGCGCGGTATCGACCCGGATGCCGAGGGCGGCGCGCACGCGCGGCAGGTCGCGCTGGAAGAGCTGGTCCTGGAGCGTCTTGGTGCCGGTGGAGATGATGACGCGCCCGCCGGCCAACAGCGCCGGCACGAGGTAGGCGAAGGTCTTGCCGGTGCCGGTGCCCGCCTCGGCCACCAGGACCCCCTTGGACTCGATGGCATCGAGCACCGCCTGGCCGAATTCCAGCTGCTGCTCGCGATACTTGTAGCCGGGGATGGCGCGCGCGAGCGGGCCATCCGCCGCGAACAGGCGGGGCAGGTCGACCTTCGGGGGGGATTTCATTCAGGCTTCAACGGTTCGGATCGCGAGTGGCTGACAGCGAGCCTGCGATGGGCTGCAAACCTTTGGAACACGGATAAACACGGATAACGACGGATGAACACGGATACGACAAGGGGCGTTGGAGCTGAGGTGTCGCACGCTCTGTCTCACTGCCACCCATCATTGCCTTATCCGCTTTTATCCGTTGCCATCCGTGTTTATCCGTGTTCCAAAGATTTACTGCGAAACGCCAGCCTCGCTCGTCGCTACGCTCGCCCAAAAACGATCCTCTCGTCCCGAAGCAACCGCGCCACCAGCGCCACGAAAACCGCCGCCAGCACAAAAGCCATCAGGCTCGGCATCAGCCAATCCACCGGCGCGATGGTGTCACCGCGGATCACCCGCCCCAGCACCACCTGCTGCGCGAGCACCGGCACCGCGAGCTGCCAGAGCGAATCCTTCATCCCGGTGAAGAGCACGATCACGGGCACGAACGACACCACCGTCGCGAGGTAGCTCACGTAGGTCTGCGCCTCCCGGTAGGAGCGTCCATAGGTGCAGATCAGCATCTGCAGCGCGGAAGTCATCGCGGCGAACGGCACCACCACCGCGACGAAAGCCGCGAACTCGGGAGCGCCGAACGCCATCAGCGCTGCCAGGCGCTTGCCGGCATAAAGCGATGCGGCGATGACGAACCCGCCGAGCGTGAGGACCGCCACCACCGAGGCGAAGATCCACGCCGCGAGCCACTTGCCCACCACCAGCTGGCCGATCGGCACCGGGTTCGCGAGGAGCGGCTCGAGCGACCCGCGCTCGCGCTCCCCCGCCGTGGAATCGATGGCGAGCGTCATGCCGCCCAGCAACGGCGAGAGGATCGCGAACATCGGGATCAGGAAGAGCAGGAAGGCACCCTTCTGCCGCGGCGTCGCGGTGTTCACGTGGTCGACCTTCACCGGCTCCACCAGGTCGGGGCTCACCCCGCGCGCCACCAGCCGCAGCATGCCGGTCTCGCGGTTGAAGGCGCGCAGCAGGCGCTCGGCCTGGCGGATCGCGGGGCCGGCGTCGGTGCGCGAGTCGTCGTAGAAGATCTCGACCTTGGCGCCGTCCCCGGTCAGCCAGCGGCTGTCGAAATCCGGGGGGACCACGATCACGGCGTCGAGGCGCCCTTCCCGCACCAGCGTCTCGTAGTCCTTCGGAGCGGGCTCGATCTCGACGTCGTTTCGCTGCAGGAAGTTCACCAGCGCCGGCGCGTGCTCCTGGCCGGAGATGCGCACCTTGAGGATCGAGGCCTTCTCCTCCAGCCCGGACACGAATTGCGCCACCAGCACCAGCGTGATGGGACCGGTTAGGATCGAGGCGATCAGCACCATGAGCGCCGTGCGCCGGTCGCGCAGCGCGTCGGTGATCTCCTTCAGGAAGACCGTGATGGCGGCGCGCATCAGGCGGCCTCGGTCTCGCCCGAGAGGTGCACGAAGGCATCCTCGAGGTTGTCGCGGCCGCTCGATGCGAGCAGCTCGGCCGCGGTGCCGCTCGCCACCACGCGGCCGCGGGCGACAATGACGATCGAATCGCAGAGCGCCGACACCTCCTGCATGATGTGGCTCGAGAAGAGCACACACTTCCCCCCCTCGCGCAGGCGCCGCACCACTTCGCGCAGCTTCCTCGTGGTCATCACGTCCAGGCCGTTGGTGGGCTCGTCGAGGATGACGTTGGGCGGGTCGTGGACCAGGGCGCGGGCAATGGCGACTTTCATGCGCTCGCCCTGGGAGAAGCCGTCGGTGCGGCGATCGAGCATCGGCCCCATGTCGAGCCACTCGGCGAGCCGGCCGATCATGGCCTGGACCTGCGCGGACGGCAGCCCGCGCAGCGCCCCATAGTAGGCGATGTTCTCCCGCGCGGTGAGCCGCCCGTAGAGGCCGCGGGCATCGGAGAGCACCCCCATGCGAGAGCGCACCTCGTTGGGCTTCAGATGTCCGTCGAGGCCGTCGACGCGCGCGGTTCCCCGGGTGGGCTCGACCAGGGTCGCGATCATCCTGAGCGTCGTGGTCTTGCCCGCGCCATTGGGTCCGAGGAGGCCGGTGATGGCGCCATCGGGCGCGGTGAAGGTCACCTCGCGCACGGCCTCGACGAACTTGCCGCGCTCGCCCTTCATCGGAAAGCGCTTGGCGAGGTCCACCACCTCGATCATCGCGGGTCCTTCGCGTCGGCGCGCGGCATGGCGGTGCCCTCGCGCGCCCGGGTGCCGAGCGGGAGCACGAAGAACGGGCGCGGAATGCGCTCCAGGCACTTGCCATCGAGGTCGCGCGCGTGGCCGGCCTTGATGAATTCCCGCACCAGGCGCGGGCCGCAGCCATGCATGCTGACGCCGTGGCCCAGGTACGGCGCCACGAAATGGCGACCGTTGGGCAGCGTCGAGACCACCTGCTGGCCGTGGCGCGGCGGGGTGGCGGGATCGATGCCTCCGGAGAGCACCAGCGTCGGCACCTGGGAAACGAGGGGCGAGTAGAAGTCCTCGGGGACCGCGCCCTTGGGCCAACGCGAGCAGGCGCGGATGAAGTCGGTCACCAGCGCGCCACCGAAGAAGGTCTTCCCAAGCGTTGCCATGTCGGCGGGCGTGATGCGCGGGATGTCCTCGGCGCAGATCACCGACAGGTGCATGCCGATGGCGAGGTTCTCCCCCACGCCGTCGGCGAACTCGAGGTTCTGCGCGAGGAGCGGGTTGAAGTCGCCGCCGGCCGCGGCGGTGATGCCGTAGGGCAGCAGGCTCGCCAGCTCGGCGACGTACAGGGGACGGAACAGCCCCGACAGGAACACGTTCTCGTTCACCTGGATCGTCTCGCGATCGCCGGTGCGGGGATCCTGGATCGAGACGCGCAGCGGCCGGCGCCTGAGTTCCGTGCGCACGAACGCGATCTGCGAGCGCAGCTCCGGGTAGGTGTTCTTGCACAGCGGCTGCGCCTCGCAGCTCTCGATCAGGCGGAAGAGCGCCGCGTCGCCGTCGGTCACGAACGAGAGCGGCAGCTTCATCGTGGCAGGCGCCGCCCCATCCAGCACCATGGTGCGCACGCGGTCGCCATGGCGGCGCGCGTATTCCATCGCGGCGCGGGTGCCGTAGGAGCCGCCCCAGAGGTTCAGCCGCGGATAACCCAAAGCCGCGCGGACCTCTTCCAGGTCCTCCATGGCCACGGTGGTGATGTACTGGCGCGGGTCCGCGTCGAGGTGCTCGAGGCACTTGGCGACGACGCGCTCGGGGAGCGCGTCCTCGAAGAGCGACTGGAGCGCGCCCTCATCGTCGTCGCACTCCAGGGGATTGGAGCCGCCGGTGCCGCGCTGGTCGAGGAACACCACGTCGCGCGCGTCGTTCAGCCGGGCGAAGAGCGGCATCACCTGGGAGGCGAGCGACACGGCGCCCTGCCCCGGGCCGCCGGCCAAGATCACGATCGGGTCCGGCTCCTTGTTGCGCAGCTTCGCCGGCACGATCGCGAGGTTGAGCGAGATCCTGCGGCCCGCCTTCGCGTCGCGGTCCTCCCACACCTCGTAGGTCGCGCATTGGGCGGCCACCTCCACGCCCGGCAGGCGACAGGGCGCGAGGGTGATGGCCTTGGGGGCCGGGGGGCCGGGGGAGCATGCCGCCAGGGACGCCCACAGGGCGCCGGCAGCGATGCAACGCCACAGCGGCGCGAGGGCAAAGAGACGTGTCATCTGGTTCTTGGGGCGGCGCGCGAAGTATAGCGTTTCGCGGCTACCATCCGCCCATGTCCACCCCCGAATTCCCGAAGCGCGACCCGGCCGAGGCCGGTTTCTGGGACCTGCGCTACCAGGCCGAATTCATTCCGTGGGACGCGGGGCGCGCCCCGTCGAACCTGCGCGACTTCGTCGCCGCCGCGCCCGCTCCGCGCTCGGTGCTGGTGCCCGGCTGCGGCAGCGGGTGGGACGTGCGGCTCCTCGCCGAAGCGGGCTGGGACGTCCTGGGCCTGGACTTCAGTGCCGCCGGGGTGGCGGCCGCGCGCCAGGTGCTCGGGCCCCACGCCGGGCGAGTTCGGCAGGGAGATGTCTTCGCGCCGATCCCCGAGGCCCCGTTCGACGTGGTCTACGAGCGCGCCTTCCTCTGCGCGCTGCCGCGGCGGATGTGGCAGGCATGGGGGGAACGCATGGCCGGGCTGGTGCGCCCGGGAGGCGAGCTCGCGGGCTACTTCTTCTTCGGCGGCGGGGAGCGCGGCCCGCCTTTCCCGCTCGGCGACCAGATGCAGCTCGACGAGTTGCTGGCAGGCCCCTTCGAGCGGGAAGAGGACATCGCCGTGACCGATTCGATCGAGGTGTTCGCCGGCCGCGAGCGCTGGCAGCGCTGGCGGCGGACCTGAGCCTCTCCCCGGTCAACTCCCGAGGGCGAGGTCACGGCAGAACCGGGTCCGCGGGGCAATGGAGCCGTGGGCGATACGCCAGCACCGTTTCCGCGGCCACGGCACGCAACCGCGCCTGGAGCTCGTCGTCCACCGCGATTCCCGGGAGCGGCGGGAACGTGTCGGGAGCAACGCCGGTGATCGTCGCCGCGATCACCGCCGCGGCCAGGAAGGCGCCCGGCGCCGCCGAGTGGTTGCCGTCGGCATCGTGCAGCGAGAGTCCGGGGTTGCGTGCGAGCGCCAGGTCCCACGCCTGGCCGATCGGGGCCACGCACGCCGGCTCCTTGCGTGCGATCGACACATGGAGATCGTGGATGCGCGCCGTCTCCGCAATGCCACGCCGTGGCCACTCGGGGAACATCACCGTCACTGCGCCGACCTTGCGCGCCTCCCGGATCAGCAACTCGGCGCCATCGGTCGAGTAGTCGAAGAGCCCGCTCGCGCTGTACTTCTGGGCCTGCAGCACGACGTAGCTCCAGCGCCTTCCCTCCAGGAGCCGCAGCGACGCCCCATCGACGGCACGCTCCTCCAGGAACATCCAGCCCGGCGCCTCGACCGCCTCGACGGTACGGCCGGGACGGGCTGCGCGCACCAGGTTCGCCACCATCTCCGGCAAGCCGTGAAACGAGGTGTGGCTGTTGCCCATGAAGAGCAGGCCCACTTCAGCGGCCACCGGCGGGGCGGGCGGTGGAGGGGGCGGCG
>JBBQBW010000101.1:0-7539 GCA_038318025.1 Burkholderiales bacterium
CTGCGCGAAGTCGTGGACCTGCACCGTGCGGTCGGCCGTATTGATGGCCCGGTCCGGCAGCTTCGCCTGGCTTGCGACCTCGGCCGAGGCGATGAGGTCGCGATCGTCGAGCGCGCGCACCGCGGCCAGCCACTCGCGCAACGCCTCGTTGTCGAGGCCCACCTGGTAGAGCAGGATCGCGCGCCGGATGCCGGGATAGGCCCGCACGCGATCGAGGTCCTCGCGCGCGGCGCGCGGGCTGTCCCAGTCGGGAGGAAGCGTGAGGCCGAGCTCCTCGGCCGCGAGCAGGCCGTAGAAGTTGCGCTCGCGGGCGACGGCGCGCAGCAGGCCGTCGGCGGCCTCGCGCTCGCCCAGATGGCGCAGCGCCCGAGCGCGCCAGAAGCGCCAGGTCACGTCGCGCGCGTCCTCGGGCGGCAGGGACTGGATCGCCGCGAGCACCGCCTTCCAGTCGCCGGCGCGCAACGCCGCACGCGCCCTCCACGCGACCTGCGCCTCGGTCAACGGCGCGTCGCCTGCCTCGTTGTACCAGTCGAGGGCGCGGGGTGAATGCACCAGCGCGGCCTGGTGGGCGATATGGCCCCAGGCGTGGCGCACGTCCCCGGCACCCAGGCGCCCCGCCAGCAGGGCCAGGCGCTCGGCCGCCTCGTCGGGCTTCGCACGTGCCAGGCGCACCACGGCAAAGAGGGCGAGCTCCTTGTCCGCCCGCGAGAGCATCGGTGACTTCTCGCGCGCGAGGTAGGCAGCTGGATCCTGGGCGGCGCGGTCGAGGGTCTTTTCATTGAAGGCGGCACGCGAGGGAAGGAGGGCAGTCGTACGTTTCGCATCCTTCAGGGCATTGGCGGCAAGCAGCTTGCGCACGCGTGCCCAGGCATCCTCCGCGCCGACATGTTTCCCCGCCGCGAGGTGGGCGAACACCGGGTCGCAGGCAATCGGCAGCTCGCGCCCGGCCACGAAGAGCGCGCGCGCCTCTCCCACCGCCTCGAGGTCGCCGCGCCCCAGGCGCTCCTGCAGGGCGTAGCAGGCGATCTCAGCATCTTCCCCGGAGTACTTCGGATGCTCCGTGCGGAAGGCATCCCACGAAGCCGAGGCGCCGAGCGCCTTCAGCCAATCGCGACGCAGGGCGTCGGCGAGCGGCGTGCCCGCATACCGGGCCAGGAATTGCTGCACATCGGAGCGGTCGGCCCCGCGCTCGAGCTGGGCCATCAACGCCCAATACGCTGGGTAGGCCTCGAGCGGGTGCCTAGCGAACCTGGGCCTGGCCTCCTCCAGCGCGCGCAGGTTGCCGCGCTGGGCTGCCTCGCGCAGCGCGGGCAGCTCGTTCTCGAGCGGCGCCTGGGCGTGCGCGCCCAGCGCCAGCAGCGCCAGCGCCATGGAACGGCGGACCATCACGGGGATCATCGGCAAGCTGGACGCGGGCATGGGTCAGAAATTATAGTTCAGGGTGGACCGCTTTCCGGTCCTTCGGTCCAAACCCATGGAAATCGCTTTCGACAATCCCACCTTCTGGATCGCGGTGCTGCAGATCATCGCGATCGACATCCTCCTCGGGGGCGACAACGCGGTGGTGATCGCATTGGCGTGCCGCAACCTGCCGCCGGAGATGCGCCGCAAGGGCATCTTCTGGGGCGTGGCGGGCGCCATCGGCCTGCGCGTGGTGCTGACCATCTTCGCCGTCTCGCTCCTCACGGTGCCCTACCTCAAGCTGATCGGCGCGGCGCTCCTCTTCTGGATCGGGGTGAAGCTGATCCTGCCGGAAGACGACGACGGCCACGAGGTCGAGGCGAGCACCAGGCTGCTGGGGGCCATCAAGACCATCATCGTGGCCGACGCCGTGATGAGCCTCGACAACGTGATCGCGGTCGCCGCCGCGGCGAAAGACAGCTTCGCCCTCATCGTGTTCGGCCTCATCGTGAGCATCCCGATCATCGTCTACTGCAGCACCCTGGTGCTGAAGCTCATCAACCGCTTCCCGTGGATCGTGGTGCTGGGGGGCGGTCTGCTGGGGTGGATCGCCGCGGGCATGGCGGTGCACGACGTCGTGGTGAAGGACTGGGTGATGGCCAGCGCGGCCTGGCTGGAGAACGTGGCACCTCCCGTCGGCGCGGTCGTGGTGATGGCGCTCGGCAAGCTGATCGCCATGCGCGTGGAGCGCGGCCGTGAGGCGCGTGTCGTCGACTTGGCCGACCCGGGGAAGACATGAAACGCCTGCTCATCGCGGTGGATGGATCGGCGCAGTCGCTGAAGGCGTTGCGATTCGCCATGGAGTCGGTGCCGGGCGCGGAGATGCACCTGGTGAACGTGCGCACGCCGCTCACCGGCTCGGCGGCGAGCTACCTCGGGCGCAAGACCCTCGACGAGTACCACCTGGAGGAGGGCATGAAGGATCTCGCCCCCGCCCTGGAGGCGGCGCGCGCCGCCGGGGGGCAGCCGAAGCACCACGTCTGCGTGGGCTCACCGGGCGAGACCCTCGCGCGCTTCGCCGAGCAGATCGGCGCGGACCTCATAGTGATCGGCTCCAAGGGCCGCAGCCAGATTCCCGACATCGTGCTCGGATCGGCAGTGCAGGGCGTGCTCGAGGAAGCCCGCGTCCCGGTCCTGGTCGTGAAGTAACACCCCGAACCCCGCTCTTGACGGCGATCAAGGCTGCCCCTTGCCGGGCGTGCCGACAATCGTGGTCAAGAACGGCCGGGCGCCCCAATCCGAAGGGCGACCCAGTGAAAACCGCACCCAACCACGAGGAGAGACCATGAATCGCACCTTCACCAAGGGCCTGGCCGCGGCAGTCGCGACCGCCGTGCTCGGAGTACTTCCCGCGCTGGCGCAGCAGTGGGAACCCACCAAGACCGTCGAGTTCATCGTGCCCGCCGGCACGGGCGGTGGCGCGGACCAGATGGCCCGCCTCATCCAGTCGATCATTGCCAAGCACAACATGATGAAGCAATCGATGGTCGTGCTGAACAAGGGCGGCGGCGCCGGCGCCGAGGGCTTCCTGGAGGTGAAGGGCGCCCAGGGCGATCCGCACAAGATCGTCATCACGCTCTCCAACCTCTTCACCACGCCGCTCGCCACGGGCGTGCCGTTCAGCTGGAAGGACCTCACGCCCGTGCGCATGATGGCCCTCGACCAGTTCGTGCTCTGGGTCAACAACGAGGCGCCGTACAAGACCGCCAAGGACTACATCGCGGCGGTGAAGGCCGGCGGCAACAACAAGTTCAAGATGGGCGGCACCGGCTCCAAGCAGGAAGACCAGATCATCACCGTGGCGCTGGAGAAGGTCGCCGGCGCAAAGTTCACGTACATCCCGTTCAAGGGCGGCGGGGACGTCGCCACCCAGCTCGTCGGCAAGCACATCGACTCGTCGGTGAACAACCCGATCGAGGCCGTGGCCCAGTGGCGCGGCGGCAACCTGCGCCCGCTGTGCGTCTTCGACGACACGCGCATGCCTTACAAGGAGAAGGTCACCAAGGAGATGTCCTGGAACGACATCCCCACCTGCAAGGAAGCCGGCGTGGCCACCGACTACCTGATGCTCCGCGGCATCTTCATGGCCGGCGGGGTGAAGCCGGAGCAGGTGAAGTACTACTCCGACCTGCTCGAGAAGGTCCGCGCCACTCCGGAGTGGAAGGAGTTCATGGAGCGCGGCGCCTTCAACCAGACCACCATGGCCGGCAAGGAATACGCCGTCTGGGTGGCGAAGAACGAGCAGCTGCATTACGGCCTCTTGAAGGACGCCGGCTTCCTCGCCGCCGGCAAGTAGGTTCTCCGCCTCACCGCCTGGGGCGCGAGACCCCAGGCGCGCCACACAAACGAAATCCGGGGGCAGCATGGAGGAGCAGCAGCAGGGCCGCGCGGTCGGGTCGATGCGCGCGTGGGAGATCGGCGGCGCCGTCTTCTTCTTCATCGTGGGCGCCGTCGTAGTCTACGACAGCCGCCGCCTCGGCTCGGGCTGGGCGCCCGACGGTCCTCAGGCCGGTTATTTCCCGTTCTACATCGGCGTCATCATCATCATTTCCGCGATCGTGACCCTCATCGGCGCGATCAATTCCGGCGCCAAGGGCGACGCGGCGTTCGTCTACCGCGAGCAGATGAAGGGCGTGCTCTCGATCCTGCTGCCCAGCATCGTTTACGTGGCCCTCATCGCCAACCCGGTCTACTCCCTCGGCATCTACGAGGCGAGCGCCATCTTCATCGCCTTCTTCATGCGCTGGCTGGGCAAGTACGGGTGGGGCAAGATCGCCGCCGTGGCCCTCGGCGTGGTCGTCACGTTCTTCGTGATGTTCGAAGTCTGGTTCAAAGTGCCGCTCCCCAAGGGCCCGATCGAAAACCTGCTCGGGTTCAACTAGGAAGGCGCGCGCACCATGCAAGAGCTCCAGTCCCTGATGGGCGGCTTCGCCGTTGCCATGACGTGGTTCAACCTGATGCTGATGTTCGCCGGGGTGGTCCTCGGCGTGATCATCGGCGTGCTGCCGGGCCTCGGCGGCGCCAACGGCGTGGCGATCCTGTTGCCGCTCACCTTCTCGATGGCGCAGCAGCCCGGTGGCGCCACTTCGGCGATCATCCTGCTGTCGTGCATCTACTGGGGCGCCCTCTTCGGCGGCGCCATCACCTCGATCCTCTTCAATATCCCGGGCGAACCGTGGTCGGTGGCGACCACCTTCGACGGCTACCCGATGGCGCAGAAGGGCCAGGCCGGGCAGGCGCTCGCTGCCGCCTTCACGTCGTCGTTCGTGGGCGCCTTCGTCGCGGTCGTGGTGATCACGTTCCTGTCGCCACTGGTGGCGAAGTTCGCGCTGAGGTTTGGCCCACCGGAGTTCTTCTCCGTGTACCTGTTGACCTTTTGCGCCTTCGTCGGCATGGCGAAGGGCGCGCCGATGAAGACGATCGCCTCGATGATGCTGGGGTTCGCCTTGGCCGCGGTCGGCATCGACACGGTGACGGGGCAGCTGCGCCTCACCTTCGGGTTCACGCAGCTGCTGAAGGGCTTCGACTTCCTGATCGCGGTGATCGGCCTCTTCGGCATCGGCGAGATCCTGCTCACCATCGAGGAAGGGCTCGTGTTCAAGGGCGCGAAGGCGAAGCTCAACCTGCGCGTCGTGCTCGACACCTGGAAGGAGCTGCCGAAGTACTGGAAGACGTCGCTGCGCAGCTCCGCGGTCGGCTGCCTCATGGGCATCGTCCCCGGTGGCGCCACCCCGGCGTCCTTCATGAGCTACGGCGTGGCCAAGCGCATGTCGCGCGACGGCCCGCAGTTCGGCACCGGCAAGATGGAGGGCGTGGTCGCCCCGGAAACCGCGGCCCACGCCGCCGGCACGGCGGCAATGCTGCCGATGCTGACACTCGGCGTGCCCGGCTCGCCCACGGCGGCGGTGCTGCTGGGCGGCCTCATGATCTGGGGCCTGCAGCCGGGGCCGCTGCTCTTCGTCGAGAAGGCCGACTTCGTCTGGGGCCTCATCGCCTCCATGTACCTGGGCAATATCGTGGGCCTCATCGTCGTGCTCACCTGCGTGCCGCTCTTCGCCTCGATCCTCAGGGTGCCGTTCTCGATCATCGCCCCGGTGATCCTGGTGATCTGCGCCATCGGCGCCTTCACCGTGCACAACTCGATGTTCGACGTGTGGCTGATGCTGGTCTTCGGCGTGATGGGCTACGTGTTCAAGAAGCTCGACTATCCGCTGGCGCCCCTGGTGCTGGCGCTGGTGCTCGGCGACCGCGCCGAGGACTCGTTCCGTCAGTCGATGCTGATCTCCCAGGGAGACATGCGGATCTTCTTCGCCAACGGCCTGGTGGGCACCATCACCACGCTCGCGCTGCTGCTGCTCTTCTGGCCGCTCATCTCGCGCGGGATCGACGTGATCCGCGGCCGCAACGACAAGTCCCCGACTCCGGAGTGATGCCATGGCCGTGATCGCGATGACGCAGGAGATGGCCACCCTCGGCAAGGACGTGGCGCTGGGCGTATGCGAGGCCCTCGGGCTGCAGCAGGTGCGCCACGAGGTGGGCGACGTGGTGGCCGGGCGCATGCATGTCAAGAAAAGCCTGATCCGCCGCATCCGCGAGGGCAAGGCGGGCAAGGTGGAGCGCTGGGCCGCCGACGGGAAGACCCTCTCGATCTTCACCGCCGAGGAGGTGTTCGACCTCGCGGTGAAGGGCAACGTGCTGATCCGCGGCTGGGGCGGCACGCTGCTGCTGCGCGAGGTCGAGCATATCCCCACCGTCCGCGTCTGCGCTCCCCTCGAGTCGAGGGTGAAGCGCCTGATGGAGCGCCTCGAAACCGATGACGAGGCCCTCGCCCGGCACGAGATCGAGCAGGACGATGCCGCCCGCGCCGCGCGCATGGGCGAGCACTTCAACGTGACCTGGGGCGATCCGACCCTCTACGACCTCACGCTCAGCACCGAGCGCGTTCCCACCTCAACGTGCGTAGACCAGGTGGTCGCCCTGGCGAATAGCCCCGCGTTCCAGGAAACCCCCGCGTCGCGCCGGCACCTCGCCGACCTCGCCCTGCAGGCCCGCGCGCGCGCGGCGCTGCGCGCAGATTCCCGCACCGCCGCCATCGACATCCTCGCGGACGTGAAAGCGGGGCAGGTGACGCTGCGCGGCATCGTCGTGGACGACCGCGAGAAGCGGCTCGCGGGCGAGATCGTTGTGGCGCTGCCCGGCGTGAAGGGAGTCGTGGACCAGCTGCGCACCATGGTCGGGGGCCTCTACCGCTTCCCCTCGCAGGTGAAGGACAAGGGGTGAGCCAGGCGTTTATCCGCCGATGAACGCCGGTGGACGCAGATGATGATTCCGGGTTCGCAGGCCTCACGTGCACGTGCACGTGTCGCGACGGCATTATCGGTGTTCATCCGCGTTGATCGGCGCATGAATGCCTTACCGGAAGCGAAGCGTCAGATCTTCCCCGCGTGCTTCAGCCGCGAAAGCGTCTCCGCGGAGAGGTTCAGGTACGAAGCCAGCTCCTTCTTCGGCACCCGCTCAGCAAGCTCCGGGTGCTTGCGCATGAAGCGCAGCACACGCCCCGGCGCATCCAGCAAATGCAGCGTGATGGTGTGCGCCATCACCTCGCTCATCAGGAACATCACCTCGTACTCGAAGTCGTCCTTGAGGTCGGGATGGCGGTCGAGGAACGCCGCCCACTGGGGCAGCGGCAGCTTGGCCACCCGCGCCTTGGTCACCGCGCGGATGGAGTAAGGCGCGGGCGTACGCAGCTTCCATGCCGCGTAGCTCGTGTCCATGTCGTCCTCCTTGGCGAAGCGCAGGATCATCTCCTTGCCCTCCGGGCTGGCGACAACGCGCTTGAGCACCCCGTCTAGCACGAAGTACTGCTCCATCTCGTGGGCCCCCTGGGAAACCAGCACATCGCCCTTGCGATAGTCGACCACCGCGAGCAGGGCTTCCAGCTCCTCGAAGGCGCGCTTCTTCAGCCGCCTGAGGACGATGTTCTGGTGCAGGCGGACGCGGATTTCCGCGAAGTCCGGATGGTTGACGAGGAGGGTCATTGCGGGCGCGGGGGAGGGACCGCAACGGGGCGGGAACTTG
>JBBQBW010000102.1:0-7526 GCA_038318025.1 Burkholderiales bacterium
TTTTCTTGGCCAGCGCCTGCAGATGACCGCGGACCAGCGAGGAGTGCTCGCGGATCTTGGTGCGGCGCACTTCGTCGTCGCTCGCCTCGTGGGCATCCAGGTACGCCGAAATCGGCGCCTTCGAATCGACCACGATGCAGCGCCCGCCGGGCAGGCGCACCAGGAGATCGGGGCGCAGGAGCTTGCCCTCCGCGTCCTGCGCCGACTCCTGCTCGACGAAGTCGCAGTGCTTCATCATGCCGGCCATCTCGACCACGCGGCGAAGCTGCACCTCGCCCCAGCGGCCGCGGACGTGGGGCTGCCGTAGCGCCTTCACGAGGTTGGCGGTTTCGGTGCGCAGTTGCGTCTGCGCCTCGGCCATCTGGGTAAATTGCTGCCGGATCTCGCCGTACGCCTGCTCCCGCACCCGCTCCAGGGCGTGGATCTTTTCGTCGACCTTGTCGAGCGAGGCTTTCACCGGCGCCACCAGCGCGTCGATGGCCTGCTGGCGCTTGTCGAGATCTCCCCTCGCGACCTGCTGGAATTCCGAGAGCGAGGTGCGTGCGAGATCGAGGAACGACTGGTTGTTCTGCCGCAGGGCTTCCGACGACAGCGACTTGAAGGCGTTTTCCATGCCTTCCTTGGCTTCCTTCAGGAGGGCGAGCTTTTCCTCGGATTGCTGGCGCTCCTCCTCCAGCCGGGTGTGGAGCTCGGCGCCCCGCTCGCGCAGCACGCCCGCTTCGGATGTGAGGCGGGCGATGGACTGTTCTCGCTCCCGAAGGGTGGCGCGCAGTTCCTCCGCCTGGCGGGCCCGCTCTTCGAAAGCGGCGCTGCGCTGGGCGATCTCGAGCAACTGGGAACGCAGCGTCCCCGCTTCGCGCTCGAATTCCGCGGCCTGCACTCCGTGACGCAAGGCCTGCTCCCGCGTGGCGGCGAGCTGGGCCTCGAGCTCGGCGAGACGATTGGCGTCCGAGGCAGGGCGGGAGCGCGACCAGAGCCACGCCACCACGAAGCCGACGGCGGCGCAAAGCAAACCAAAGACCACCATCGACGAACCGCTGAATACGTTTTCCATGGCGGCATTTTGTCATGGGGGTGGCGCATGGGATGAGCCTGCGCAATAAAATGTCCCGGCGGCATCGGCAACGCCTATTCCGACGCGATCCTTCACGCGGCGAAGCTCTCGCCGCTCAAGCTCGCCCGCGCCCTCAAGCGACGCGGACCGGTCGCTCTCGCGCCTCCTCAAGCCCGATTGGCCGAAGTCGATCGACGATCTCTGCGCCGCCCCAACAAAAAAGCCGGCTATCCCGCCGGCTTTTTTGCGATCGCGGCGTGACTTACGCCGCCTTCTCGTCCCGCGAGGCCCGCTTGCGATCGTGCTCCGACAGGAAGCGCTTGCGCAGCCGGATCGACTTGGGCGTGACCTCCACCAATTCGTCATCCTCGATGAACTCCACCGCGGACTCGAGCGTGAGCTGGATCGGCGGGGTGAGCACCACGTTCTCATCCTTGCCCGCGGAGCGCACGTTCGTGAGCTTCTTGCCCTTCACCGGGTTCACGACGAGGTCGTTGTCGCGGCTGTGGATGCCGATCACCATGCCGACGTACAGGCGCTCGCCCGGGGAGACGAACATCTTGCCGCGCTCCTCCAGGTTGAAGAGCGCGAAGGCGACGGCATCGCCCTGCTCGGAGGAGATCAGCACGCCATTGCGTCGCGAGGGCGGATCGGTCTTGACCGGCGCGTACTTCTCGAACACGTGGCTCTTGATGCCGGTGCCGCGCGTGAGTGTCATGAATTCCATGTGGAAGCCGATCAGGCCGCGCGACGGAATGGTGTAGTCGAGGCGTACTCGCCCCTTGCCGTCCGGAACCATGTCGGTAAGCTCGCCGCCGCGGCGCCCGAGCTCTTCCATGGTGCGGCCCTGGTTATCGGTATCGACGTCGACCGTGAGCGACTCCCACGGCTCCATGCGCACGCCATCGACTACCTTGGCGACCACGCGCGGCTTGCCCACCGCCACCTCGTAGCCTTCGCGCCGCATGTTCTCGATCAGGATCGTGAGGTGCAACTCGCCGCGGCCGGAAACACGGAAGACATCGACGTCGGCGGTGTCCTCGACGCGCAGCGCCACGTTGGAAAGCAGCTCACGCTCGAGGCGTTCGCGGATCTGGCGGCTGGTGACGTACTTGCCCTCCTGGCCTGCGTAGGGCGAGGTGTTCACCTGGAAATTCATCGTGAGGGTGGGCTCGTCCACGCCCACCATCGGCAGGCCTTCCTGCGTCTCGACATCGGAGTACGTGGTGCCGATGACGAAATCCTCGATGCCCGTCACCGAGACGATCTCGCCCACCGATGCGGTGTCGGTCTCGACCTTGTCCAGGCCCTGGAACGTGTGGAGCACGCCGATCTTCGCTTTGCGAATCAGCTTGTCGCCCGACATGATCGCGACTTCCTGGCCCTTCCTGATGGTGCCGCGGCGGATGCGCCCGATGGCGATGCGGCCCAGGAACTTGGAATAGTCGACAGCGCTGATCTGCAGCTGCAGCGCAGCGCTGGGGTCGCCCTTGGGCTCCGGCACGTACTTGAGCACCGCGTCGAACAGCGGGCGCATGTCGGTGCCGATGGTATTGACGGTCGTCGAGGCCCAGCCATTGAGCGCTGAGGCGTAGATCACCGGGAAGTCGAGCTGGTCCTCGGTGGCGCCCAGCTTGTCCATCAAGTCGAAGGTCTGGTCCACGACCCAATCGGCCCGGGCACCATCGCGGTCGACCTTGTTGACCACGACGATCGGCTTCAGGCCCTGGGCCAGCGCCTTGCGGGTCACGAAACGCGTTTGCGGCATCGGGCCTTCAACCGCATCCACCAGCAGCAGCACGCCATCGACCATCGACAACACGCGCTCCACCTCGCCGCCGAAATCCGCGTGGCCCGGAGTGTCGACGATGTTCACGTGCACGCCCAGGTAGTCGATCGCTGTGTTCTTCGCCAGGATCGTGATGCCGCGCTCTTTTTCGATGTCTCCGGAGTCCATCACCCGCTCGGCGATGTGCTGGTGGGCGGCAAAGGTGCCGGCCTGGTGCAGGAGCTTGTCGACGAGGGTGGTTTTGCCGTGATCGACGTGCGCGATGATGGCGATGTTGCGATGCGGGCGGCTCATGGTTGTAAATCCAGTAAATTCACGAAAATTATAGGAATTTCAACATTTTAGCATGCAGTTTTGCTGCAATGCATCATTTATTTCGCATCCAGTCCGCGGTCTTCTGGAACGCGGCCCGCAGCGGCGTCCTGAGCTCTTGAGAGACCCCGGTTTCTTCCATCGCACGCACCATGCACGCCATCCACTGGTCGCGCTCCAGGTCCCCGATCGCGAACGGCAGGTGGCGCGCGCGCAGCATCGGATGGCCGAACTGGTCGGTATAGAGGGACGGGCCGCCCAACCACCCGGACAGGAACATGAAGAGGCGCTCGCGGGCCTGCCCGAGGGTGGATCCGTGCACCGCGCGCAGTTGCGCGAAGGCGGGGTCGAGCTCCATCAGGTCGTAGAAGCGCTCGACGAGCACGCGCACGGCGTGCTCGCCGCCCATCATCTGGTAAGGGGTGCGCTGGGGGTTCGGTGCGGACATGTTGCGATTTTACGTCCGCACCGGGGCCGTCAGGCGAAGGTCACGCCTCCGTCCTCCAGCGGCAGCGCGCGGATGCGCTTGCCGGTGAGGTTGAACACCGCGTTGGCCACCGCGGGCGCCACCAGGGGCACCCCCACCTCTCCCAGCCCGCCCGGCTTGCCGCGCTTGCCATAGAGCTCCACCACGATCGGCGGCACGTCGGTGATGCGCGGCAGCTGAAAGTCGTGGAAGTTGCTCTGCTCCACGCGCCCGTCCTTGAAGGTGATCTTGCTGCGCAGCGTCCCCATGAGGCCGGTGACGATGCCGCCCTCCAGCTGGGCGACCCCCTGGTCCGGGTGCACCACCAGGCCCGCGTCGGCCACCGCCGTGATCCTCACCAGCTTCACCTTGTCGGCGCTGCCCGCGACCTCGCACACCATCGCGATGTGGGTGTCGTAGCATTCCATCGATGCCACGCCGAAGGCGCGGCCCGCGGCGGGCTTCGCGGTGTAGCCGGCGAGCTGCGCCGCGCGCGCGAGCACCGCCTTCTGCAGCGGCATCTTCTCCAGCATCGCCATGCGGAAGGCCAGCGGATCCTGCTTCGCCGCGCCCGCGAGTTCGTCGATGAAGCTCTCGGTGGCGAACGAGTTGAGCGCGTTGCTGACACTCCTCCAGTAACCCACGCGCACGCCCACCTCCTCGATCACCGTGCGCAGCTCGAAGTTGGGGATGTCGTAGGTGAAGTTGGCGAGGCCCTCGGTCATGAACGGGTCGTTGCCGTCTTTGCCGACGAAGGGCGGGAAGGCGCGCGCGGTCACCGACGGCGACACCATCTTCGAGGCGAACGACGTGGCGCGCCCCTCGTCCACCGTGCCGCGCATGAGGTGCAGGCTGGGCGGCCGGTAGTAGTCGTGGGCCATGTCGTCGGGCCGCATCCAGATCAGCTTCACCGGCGTGCCCGGCATCGCCTTGGCGATGGCCACCGACTGCGCGATGAAGTCGTTCTCGAGGCGCCGGCCGAAACCTCCGCCGATGAACTGCGGATGGATTCGCACCTGCTCGGGTTTGGCGCCCGATGCCGCCGCCGCGGCGCCCTGGGCGCCCTGCGGGAACTGGGTGCTGGCCCACACATCGACGCCCTTGTCGGACACCAGCGCCATGCAGTTCTGCGGCTCGAGCGTCGCGTGGGACAGCATCTGGCAGCTATAGGTCGCCTGCAGCGCTGTGCCATTGGCCGCCGCCATGTCGCCCACCTTCTTCGCCATGAAGCCCGGGCGGTCCTTGGCGCGATCGAGGGCCGCGGCGATGGAGGCCGAGTCGACCTTCGCGTTCGGCCCCCCGTCCCACTGGATCTTCAAGCCCTCGGCCGCGGTCTTCGCGGTCCAGAAATGGTCCGCCACCACCGCCACCCCCTCGCCGATGTTCACCACCTTGCGCACGCCGCGCATCTTCTCGACCGCGGTGGAATCCACCGCAGCCACCTTGCCGCCGATCACCGGCGCGGCCACCATGTAGGCGTAGAGCATCTTCGGCTGCCGCGCATCGATGCCGAACACGGTCTTGCCGCGCGCCTTGTCGGCGCCGTCGAGCCGCGGCAGGTTGGTGCCGATCAACTTGAAGTCGGCATTGCGCAACACCACGTCCTTCGGCACCGGCTGCTTCGCCGCCGCGGCGGCGAGCTTGCCGTAGGCGAGCTTCTTCGAGCCGTGCACCACCGCGCCATCCTGGACCCGGCATTCGGAGGCGGGCACCTTCCATTGCGCAGCCGCCGCGCCCACCAGCATCGTGCGCGTGGCGGCACCCGCCTGGCGCAGCGGCTCCCAGGCGTCGCGCACGCTGGTGCTGCCGCCGGTGATCTGGCCGCCCAGCATCTTGTTGATGTAGACGGGGTTCACGACCGCCTGCACGACCGTCACCTTCCGCGCGTCGACGCCCAGCTCCTCGGCCACCAGCATCGCGAGCGAGGTGTGGACGTCCTGGCCCATCTCGTTTCGATGGCAGGTGATAACGACTCCGCCATCCGGCCTGAGGGTGACCCACGCATTGGGCGACACGGCCGCATCCGCCGCCTCGGCTTCACCGAGCCCGAAGCGCACCGCCACCATCATTCCCCCGCCGGCCAGCGCGGAGACCTTGAGGAATTCCCTGCGGGTGATCGCGTTCATGCCTTGCCTCCCAGGGTCTTCGCCGCGTCCTTGATGGCGGTGCGGATGCGCCCGTAAGTGCCGCAGCGGCAGATGTTGCCCTTCATCGCCGCGTCGATCTGGGCGTCGCTGGGCCTGGGCGTCGCGGCGAGCAACGCGGTCGCGGCCATCACCTGCCCGGACTGGCAGTATCCGCACTGCGGCACCTGGGCCTTGTCCCAGGCGGCCTGGACCGCGCGCGCCACCTTGTCGTTGGCGACGCCTTCGATGGAGGTGACCTTCTTTCCCGCCACGGCGGAGAGCGGCGTCACGCACGAGCGCGTGGGCACGCCATCCACGTGCACGGTGCAGGCGCCGCACAGCGCCGCACCGCACCCGAATTTGGTGCCGGTCATGTTGAGGTGGTCGCGGAGGACCCAGAGGAGGGGGGTATCGGCCGGGGCGTCGACGGTGACCGACTTGCCATTCAGCAGGAGGGCGGGCATGGAGTTTCCTAGTGGAGTAGTTTTTGGGGGAAACGGCAGCGCTACGCTGCGCCCCGCTTCCGGCACCTGTCAACCCTGCGGCGCGCGACACGAAATCCGTGGCATCCTTCGCGCAATCATGAAGCGCATCGGGCCGCTCGCGGCACTCCCCCTCCTCGCCTCGCTGCCAGCGGCGGGCCAGGGGCTTGCGGAGGCGCCGGTGCGGGACGCTGACCCCATCGTGGTCACCGCCACGCGCACCGACCGGCGCGCCCTCGACGTTCCGGCCTCGGTGGACGCGATCGACGCACGCCGCATCCGCGAGGGCCAGCTGCAGGTGAACCTGTCCGAGACGCTGCCGGCGTTGCCCGGCGTCGTTGCCAACAATCGCCAGAACTACGCCCAGGACCTGCAGATCTCGATCCGCGGCTTCGGCGCGCGTTCCACCTTCGGCGTTCGCGGAGTGCGCGTGATCGTCGATGGCATCCCCGCGACACTCCCCGACGGCCAGGGACAGTTCTCGCATATCGACCTCGCTTCGGCCGAGCGCATCGAGGTGCTGCGCGGTCCCTTCTCGGCGCTATATGGCAACTCCTCGGGCGGAGTCATCAACGTATTCACCGCGCTGCCGTCGGCGCCGCTCGAGGGCACCGGCAGCCTGGTGTTCGGCGGCGACGACACGTCACGGCTGGGTGTCACTGCGGGTGGCACCTCCGGCCCCTTCGCCTACGCGGTCTCCGCCAGCCGATTCGAGACCGACGGCTATCGCGACCACAGTGCGGCGCGGCGCACGGCGGGCAACGCCAAGCTGCGCTTCGAGCTTTCCCCGCGCACCACGCTCACGCTGGTCGGAAACGCGCTCGACATGCCCGAGGCGCAGGATCCGCTCGGCCTCACGCGGGCCCAATTCCAGGCTGCACCGCGGTCGGTCGATCCGGTGGCGATGCAATTCGACACCCGGAAGAGTGTGGACCAGGCGCAGGTTGGGACGACGCTCGACTACGCCTTCGGCAGTGGCCACACGCTGCGCCTGACCGCCTACGGCGGCCAGCGCGGCACGCAGCAGTACCAGGCGGTCCCCACCGGGCCCCAGGCGAGCGCGCTGCACCCCGGCGGAGTGATCGACCTCGAGCGCGCCTACGCCGGAGTCGACGCGCGCTGGAGCTGGACCGGTTCGCTCGTCGGCGGCGCCTTCACGCTGGTGGCGGGTTCCAGCCTCGACCGCCTCGACGAGGATCGACGCGGCTTCCAGAATTTCTCCGGCGCCACGCTCGGTGTGCTTGGCGCGCTGCGACGCGACGAAACGAACCGCGTGACCGACGCGGGCCAGTACGCG
>JBBQBW010000103.1:0-7510 GCA_038318025.1 Burkholderiales bacterium
CCCATGCTGATGGCGACTCCCGCGAGGCGCTCGCTGAACATGGTGGAAAAGTCGCGGCCCTTCACCAGCACCGCGAGGATGGTGCCGAGCACCGAGCCGGCGACGATGGCGAGGAGCTGCATCGCTTCCCGCGGCAGGCGCGTGTCGCGCAGGTTCGAGGCGACGGTGTAGAGCAGCATGCTGGTGTAGCCCACGCACAGGGCGGTCACCAGCAGGTCGAAGTAGGTGTTTTTGAAGAAGCGCACCACCGAGAGCGCCGCCACCACGCAGACGACGGTGACCCACAGGACGCGGGGAACGGTGAGGCCTTCGAGGAGGCGAAGCGGGGCGGGCATGGCGGCAATCTACCCCGGCGGGAGAGCCCGGGCAAAAGCCGTGCGACGAAACGCGCCAACGGCGGGACCAGGCGCGCCGCGCGGGCGAAAAAAAGCCCGGCCATCCGGGCCGGGCGCAGCGACCTGCGGGGAGAAACTACAGGGAGGCGGAGCGGCTCGCGGTGACGACGATCTTCAGGTGCGCTTCCGGGGCGATCTCGACTGCCTGGGCGGTGCGCGCCGCCTGCGCCACCTCGCGGTGGGAGTCGAACCCGGCCTCGGAGACGAGGGTGCCGGCGGCGACCAGGAACCACGCGCAGACCAGCACGGTCACGCCCGCGACGACGGAAGAATGGCTGGGCAGGTTGGCGAAGCGATAGGTGCTGTTCATCGATTTCTCCTCTGGACTGGTGCCGTCGGTGACGACATGGGCGCAGATTAGGCAGCGGCGCCCCGGACCTGAAGGGGAAAGCGACGAAATGCGGATTCAGCGGGGTAAAGCGCCCGTGCGCGGCCATTTCGCCGCAGGCAGGGCTTTCGGGCAGAGGGCCCGCTCAGGCCCGGGCGTGCGTCCCCTGCCGGGCGTCGCGCACCACCTGGGGGGCGAGCGACCCCACCAGCATCGCGATCGCCGAGGCGATGAGGCCCACGATCTGCGGCGGCACCAGGGCTTCGGCGAAGAACTTCTCGGCGATTGCCCACGCCGCCAGGCCCACCAGCGCCGAGAGGAGCGCCCCCTGGGTGGTGGCGCGATTCCAGTAGACCCCGCACGCCAGCGGGACGAAGGCGCCCACCAGCGTCACCTTGTAAGCGTTCTGCACCATCTCGTACATGGTGCTGGTGTTGTTGAGCGCGAACACGAGCACCCCGGCGGTGAACAGCACCAGCACGATGCGCAGCACCAGCAGGAAGCGCTTGTCGCCCATCTCACCGAACAGCGGCTTGATCACGTTCTCGGTGAACAGCGCGGTGGGAGCGAGGAGCGCACCCGAGGCGGTCGAGAGGATGGCCGAGAGCAGCGCGCCGAAGAACATGACCTGGGCGAGCATCGGCATGTGGCCGAGCACGAAATTGGGAAGGATCAGCTGCACCACGCGGCCGTCGTCGCTCGCGAGGAGGGGCTGGACCAACGCGGGCTGCGCCATCAGCGCGGCGTAGGCGATGAACATCGGCACGAAGGCGAGCGCGAAGTAGGCGCCGGCGCCCAGCAGCGCGCCGCGCACGGCGGTGTCCTCGTCCTTGGCGCTGGTGACCCTCTGGAACACGTCCTGCTGCGGAATCGAGCCGATGGCGAGCGTCGCCCACGCGGCGACGAACGCGAACCACTCCTTGGAGCCGCCGGTGGGCCAGAACGAGAACTTCCCGGCCGAGGAGGCGTGCGCCACCACGGCGTCGAATCCGCCCGCGAGGCTTGAGGCGAGGATGGCGACGTAGATCAGGCCCGCGATGATCACCACCGACTGGAAGAGGTCGGTGAGCGCCACTGACCACATGCCGCCGAACGTGGTGTAGATGAGCACGATGACGGCGCCCAGGAGGATCCCCGCGTCGAGCGAGATCGCCCCGCCCGACAGCGCGTTGAACACCAGCCCCAGGGCCGTGAGCTGCGCCGAGGTCCAGCCCAGGTACGACAACGTCACCGCCACGCTGGTCAAGACCTCCACGCCCTTGCCGTAGCGCTTCTTGTAGAAGTCGCCGATGGTGAGGAGGTCCATGCGGTAGAAGGCGCGGGCGAAGAAGAGCGCCACGAAGACGAGGCAGAAGGTGGCGCCGAAGGGGTCCGCCGGAATTCCGCCCAGGCCGTCCTTCACGAACGTGGCCGACACCGACAGCACTGTCTCGGCGCCAAACCAGGTCGCGAACACCGTGGCCACGTTCATGTAGAGCGGCAGGCCGCGCCCGGCGATGAGGTAGTCGCGCGAATTCTTCACGAATCGCGCCGCGTACAGGCCGATCGCGATCGTCACGACGAGATAGACGACGACCGAGGCGACGAGAGGAGTCATGGATGGAGCGCGGGCCGGAATTGCCCGGAAGTCTAGCATCGGGCAGGCTCGCGCACCGAGCTGGACGAGGCCGCGCGCGTCGAGGGCGCCAACGCTCTGCAGGTGTCGTGGAAGGCCGGGCCGCTGGCGCGCACCTCGCCTATGACCTGGTCTCGGTGAGGGCCACGTACCATACCAACCCAGCCGAATTCGACGGAAGTATTGGGATGAAGATCATCACCTGGAATATCCAGTGGGGCCTTGGCCTCGACGGCCGCGTCGACCTCGCGCGCATCGTGGCGACGGCGCGTGCGATGGCCGACTTCGACGTGCTCTGCGTTCAGGAAGTAGCCGACAACTTCCCCGGCCTCGAGGGCAACGACGCCGCCGACCAGTTCGCGCAGCTCCGCGCACTGCTGCCCGGCTACGAGCGCATCGAGGCCTACAGCGTCGACGTCCCGGGCGTCGATGGACGGCGCGCGCGCTTCGGCAACGCCATCTATTCGCGCCTGCCGGTGCTGGCCGCGCGGCGCCATGCGCTTCCGTGGCCCCCCGAGCCGGGGACGACAACGATGCCGCGGGCCGCTGCCGAAGCGACGCTCTCGACACCCTTCGGTCCGGTGCGCCTGGCGACGACGCACCTTGAGTATTTCTCCGACCCGCAGCGCCACGCTCAGGTGCGCCGCCTGCGCGCTCTCCACGACGAGGCGTGCCAGCGGGCCGCGGCCCCGCCGCCGGCGCCCTCCAAGGCCAACGTGACCTTCGACCCCGCGCCCCAGCCGGCCGCGGCGATCCTCACCGGAGACTTCAACTTCCCGGTGGAGGACTCCGCCTACGAGGAGATCCGCCGAGCGCTCGACAGCGGCGGGCCCGCCTATCGGGACGCCTGGCCCATCGTCCACGGCAACCGCCCTCACGAACCCACCTTCTGCGTCCACGACGACCGTTACGGCAAGCATCCGTACTGCTGCGACTTCATCTTCGTGAGCGCGGACCTGGCCGCCCGCGTCCAGCGCGTGGAAGTCAACGGCGCCACGCGCGACTCCGACCACCAGCCGGTGCTCCTCGAGCTCGACGGGCGCTAGCGCGGTCAAAAAAAGGAGGCCGCCCGAAGGCGGCCTTCTTCCGACGCAGGATGCAAACCTGCCAGGCGCCTCAGCGCAGCAGGAGGAGGCCCGCCACTAGCGCGACGATCGCCGCCGCGATGACCCCGAGCATGCGGCTCTGACGGTGCTGCGCCGCCTCGATGCGCAGCAGCGCCTGCTCCAGGCGGCGCGGGGAATCGTCGGCGAGCAGCCGGTGCACGAGCCGCGGCAGCTGCGGCAGGGTGCGCGCCCAGAGCGGCGCCTCCTCGCGCAATTGCCGGAAGAAACCGCGCGGGCCCATCTGCTCGGCCATCCAGCGCTCGAGGATCGGCTGCGCCGCGCGGCGCAGGTCCAGCTCCGGGTCGAGCATCCGCCCCAGCCCTTCTACCTGGAGCAGCGTCTTCTGCAGCAGCACCAGCTGCGGCTGGATCTCCATCCTGAAGCGTCTCGATACCTCGAAGAGCCGGATCAGCAGCTTGCCGAAGTAGATTTCCTTCAGCGGGCGGTCGAAGATCGGCTCGCACACCGAGCGGATCGCGCCCTCGAACTCGTCGACGCGCGTGTCGGGCGGGACCCAGCCCGCGTCGATGTGCGCGATCGCCACGCGCCGGTAGTCGCGGTGGAAGAACGCCATGAAGTTGGTGGCGAGGTAGTTCTTGTCGGCGTCGGAGAGGGTGCCCATGATCCCGAAGTCGACGCCGCAGTAGCGCCCGTCGCGGTTCACGAAGATGTTCCCGGGATGCATGTCGGCGTGGAAGAAACCGTCGCGGAACACCTGAGTGAAGAAGATCTCCACGCCGTCCCGCGCGAGGCGGGAGATGTCGATGCCCGCGGCGCGCAGACGCTCGACGGCGTCGACGGGGATGCCGTCGATGCGCTCCATCACCATCACGTCGCGGTTGCACCAGTCCCAGTACACCTCCGGCACGATGAGCAGCCGCCCGTCGGCGAAGTTGCGCCGGAGCTGGCTCGCGTTGGCCGCCTCGCGCACCAGGTCCAGCTCGTCGGCCACGGTGTTCTCGAACTCGGCCACCACCTCGCGGGGCCGCAGCCGCCGCCCTTCGGCGCCGCGCGCCACCCACCCCGCAAGCACGTGGAGCAGCGCCACATCCTGGTCGATCACCGCGCGGATGCCGGGGCGCAGGATCTTCACCGCCACCTCGCGCCCGTCGGGAAGGGTCGCGAAATGCACCTGGGCCACCGAGGCGCTGGCGACCGGAATGCTGTCGAAGGTGACGAACACCTCCGAGTGGGGGCGCCCGTAGGCGCGCGCGAGCAACACCTGGACCTCCTCCCACGGGAACGGCGGCACGTTGTCCTGGAGGCGCGACAGCTCGTCGGCGATGTCGGCGGGCACCAGGTCGCGGCGCACCGAGAGCAGCTGGCCGAACTTCACGAAGATCGGCCCCAGCGACTCCAGCGCCAGGCGCAGGCGCTCGCCCCGCGGGCGCGAGCGGTCGCGGACGGGGTCGGCCAAGGCGAGGAGGAGCCGCGGCACGGCCGCGCCGCGTCCCGGGAGGAACTCGTCCAGGCCGTGGCGGCCGATCGCACGGACGATCCGTAGGGCGCGCAGGGTTCGCATCGAGACGGGATTTTACGGGGTTACGAGGTGATTACCGTTGAAATTGCCATGCCCCTTCCACTTGCAGGCGCCTCGGGGGTATCTTCGGGTCGCCTGCAGACGACAAAGTGGCGACCATGACCTACCAAGCCGACCGGCCCTTCACCCTCTATTTCGTGCGCCACGGCGTGACCGAGCCCAACTTCCGCGGCTTCCGCTGCGGCGGCGACCTCGACATCCCGCTGATGGACATCGGCTGCGACCAGGCCTACCTCCTCGCCAAGCAGATCGAGAAGATGAACCTGCGCATCGGCGTCATCATCGCCGGCTCCCTCATTCGCACCCGCCAGACCGCCTCCATCATCAGCGGTGTGCTGGGCAACGTGGCGATGGAAGTCGAGCCGCTGGTGAACGAGCGCCGGCTCGGCCAGTGGAACAACCGCCCGATCGCCGAGACCGAGGAGCTGCTCTCGTCGGGCGTGACACCCCCCGGCGGCGAATCCGAGGAGCAGTTCCGCGCGCGCATCGCGCTCGCCCTCGACAACCTGCGCCCCCACCTGGAGCGCCGCCCCCTGCTGGTGAGCAGCAAGGGCGTGGGCCGGGTGCTGAACGGGCTCCTCGGCGGACAGGGCCGCATGCAGGTCGGCAACGGCGAGATCGTGGAATTCTCGGTGAACCGTGAATCCGGCGCCCCCGCGGTGCGCGTGAGCCGTCCGCACCAGGCTTAGCCGGGCCCCTTCCTTCAGGCCGTCACGGCCGACTTCGCCGACGCCTTCTTCGCCGGCTCGGGCTCGTCGCGCAGCCGCGCGTGCAGCACGGTCCACTCCCGCGATTCGCACCTGCCGTAGAGCCACTCGTGTATGAAGTGGTTGTGGTTGCGGTCCGAAAGCACCGGCGTATGCCCGGTTTCGGGCACGTGCATCACGGTCACCTTCGGGTTTTCCTGCATGCGCTGGATCGTGGCCGGAAGCAGGGCGTCGGAGAGCATCCCGTGGATCAGGAGCACCGGCGCGCGCACCTTCTTCCAGAGGCTCCACTGGTCGAGGCTCACCTGCGCGTCCGCCCGGTAGGCCTGCAGCGCACGCACGTCGTGGCGGTAGACGCGCCCGTGCTCCTCCTCCGACCAGCGGGTCTGGTGGAAGGTCACGTTGAAGCGGATGTCGTCGCTGATCGGTCCGTCGTTCTTCTGCGACGCGCCGATCTTGCGCAACAGGTCACCGGGGTCGCGGAACACGTAGTGCCGCGCCAGCGTCTGCGAGCGGCGCTGGCGCCGCCCCTTCGGAATCCACGGCCCGATGTCGTTCAGGATCAGCTTGCTCACCATGCGCGGGTAGCGGGCGGCAAGCTCGATCGCGGCGCTCCCGCCCAGTGAGGAACCCAGCACGATCACAGGCCCCCCGCCCAGGTGGTCGATCATCTGCCGCAGCTGCTCCACATAGGTGCCGAGCGAATAGTCGCGCTCGTCGGCCATCCAGCCGCTGCGCCCGCGCCCGACCCAGTCGAAGCACACCACGCGGAAGTGGGACGCCAGGTCCGCGGCGAGGTAGTTGAAGCGCATGGCGGTGTTGGCGACGCCGCCGCAGCACACCACGATCGGGCCAGCGGGGTCGCCCCAGTCGGTGTACGTGACCTTCACCGGGTAGGGCTTGCGGAAGCGCAGCGCGCATTTCTGCAGGCGCATCGGATGCAGGTACTCGAAATGGCGCAGGTCGAAGCGGTCGTGGAAGCGCCCCACGATGCGCTTGGCGAGCGCCATGTACTCGTCCCAGGTGTTCAGGATGTGGCGCCGCCCGGGTATCGGCGGTTCCCAGTCGGGATCGTGCCGCCGCTTGGCCATCTACTTGGGGTCCTTCTCGTACCCTAGCGACACCGCGCGCCTTCCCGCCCGCTCGCGCTCGCGCTGGCGCAACACGTCGATCATCACGTTGAAGGTCCGGGCGAGCTGGCCGACCTCGTCGCTCGAGCGCACCGCGATGTTGGCGCGGTCGTAGTCGCCGCTCTTCAGCGCGTGGGCCGCCGAGGTGAGCTGCTGGATCGGGCGCACGATGCTGCGCGCGAAGAGCATCGCGAGCAGCAGGAACACCGCGCCCACCAGGACCACCGACAGCAGCACGTTCTGGAACATCCGCTCCAGGGGGGCGGCAAAGTAGTCGCGAGACTCCGAAACCCCCACCACCCAGGCGGTGCCGGGCACCGGCGAGTAGCCGGCGATCTCCTCGCGCTGCGTGACGCTCGAGAAGTAGCTCACGTTGCCGCGCTCCTTCGCCCCCACCATCACCGCGGCGAGCTTGGGCTGGTTCACGCTCTCGATCTTCGGCCGGCGGAAGCGCTGGTCGGCGACGATCTCGTCGAGGACCTCCTTCCTCAGCGGCACCAGGCTCTTGAACATCTGTTTCTCGTCGGGATGCCAGACGATTACGCCGTCCTCGTCCACCAGGAAGGGCGTGCGGTCCTGCCCCAATTGGGCGCTCGCCAGCACCCGGCCCACGGGCTCGGCCTTGATGCGCAACACCACCGCGCCGATCACCTTGCCGTCGCTCAAATGGACCGGGCGCGAGTAGAAGA
>JBBQBW010000104.1:0-7477 GCA_038318025.1 Burkholderiales bacterium
CGAGCCCGCGCCAGTAGCCTCCGTGAATGAACACGAGCGTCCCCCGGGCGTTGTCCGCGGGAAACAAGTCCCAGCGATGGCGCGGGTCGGGGCCATAGGGGAGGTCGAGCCGGCAGGGCAGCGTCTCGCGCACGAACCGGGAATCGCGCTCCCAGCGTGCGAAGTACGCGGGATGCTCGGGGACGAGCGCTCGGTTGTTGTACTCCCGCTCGATGAAGGCGGGGTCGAGCGACGGGCAAAGCGGCAGGGAGGAGGGCGTCATGGTGCGGGGATTTTAACGTTTCATCCCCGCTTCCCGCATTTCGTCGCAACCGGGGAGAATCCTGCGCCGTCCGGCGTATCGTCCAAGGCAGGTCAACAGGTCAGGAACAGCGCATGAGCCACCACGCCGCCGTCGTCGTCACCGCCCTGCTGGCGTTGCCCCCGTCGACCCCGGACACGCCGTCACCGCCGCCGCCCGCGCCCAAGCCTCAGCCCGAGGAGAAGGCGCGGATCCCGGCGGCGATCTCGCCGGCCAGCCGGCCGAGCGCGCGGCTGTGCGCCGCCGCCACCGCCTGCAGGTCGCGGCTCGAGGCCGGCTCCGACAGCACCGAGCGCCCTGACCTCGTGGCTCCCTTGGCATTGGTGACCGTCCAGACGGCGTCGATGGAAGCGCCGGATTCCAGCGACGACTCGAACCGCCGCACCTCCACCGCCACCCTGTAATCCACCGCCTGGTTGGCGCCCTGCCGCGAGGCGAACACCCTGGGTGTCGCCAGCTCACGCATCAGCCCCTCGGCCAGCACGCGAGGGATGGCGCTCTTCAGCGGCTCCGCCCAGCGGTGGTTCTCCAGCAAGTCCACCTTGTTGGGCCCGACGCGCACGATGATCGGCGCGCGGTCTACGTCCTCGGGCACCGCCACGGGCCCGACGAAGATCGCGAGCTGCGGCGCCGCGCTTGCGGCCATCGGCGTGGCATCGGTGGACAGCGTGTAGAAGCTCTCCTTGGGCGGGGTGCCGCAGGCTGCGGCGAGCAGCGCCGCGAGGAGGATCGGGAAGGTTTTCATTTCGCCAGTTCTCCCGGCCGTTTTCCCCGGATCAGCGATTCGGGGTGGCGCTCGAGGTAGTCGACCAGCGAGCGCACCGATTCGGCCGCCCGCGTCACTTCGTTGAGGGTCTCGCGCAGGTCGCCCTGGAGCGGCGAATCGGTGGCGAGCGCCTGGTCCGCGGTGCCCAGGGTCTTGCGCGCCGCCTCGAGCGTGGACTTGATCTCCGGCGCCACGTCGGTGGAGAGCTGCCCCAGCAGGCCCTCGGCGCGCTTCAACGTCGCGTCCAGGTTCGCCATGGTGCGGCGCAGGTCCTTCGCGATCTCGTCGAACGGCACGGCTTCCAGCTTTTTCACGATGTTGCCGATGGACTCCTGGATCTCGGCGAGGCCACCCGCCACCGTCGGGATCACCGGCGGCTGGTGGGCGTGGTCGATCTTCGCCTTCGGCGCCTTCTTCTGGAAATCGAGCGCGATGTACTGGCCGCCGGTGAGCAGGTTCGACGCCTTCATCTCGGCGCGCAGCCCGTTGGCCACCATGCGGTCGAGCCGCTCGGCGAAGGTGAGCTTGTTCCACACCGAATTGGCGTTGCTGTTGCGCGTGCGCGAGCGCAGGCGCTCCGGGTAGAGGTGCACGGTGACGGCGCTGCGGAACGCGATCTTCTCGCGGTCGAACTCGAGCTCGATGGCGCGCACCTCGCCTACCTCCACGCCGCGGAAGTCGACCGGGGCGCCCACCGCGAGGCCGCGCGCCGACTGCTCGAAGATCATCAGGTAATTCTCGACGATGGACTCGCGCGCGCGCATCGCCTCGGCGCGAGTGCCCCACAGCAGGTAGCCGGCGTTGGCCGGCGATTGGGGCAGGCCCGCGTGCTCCGGGCGCGACTCGAACGAGATGCCGCCGAGGATCAGGGTCGCGATGGATTCGGTCTGCACCTTGAGGCCGCCGCCGTCGAGGCTGAGGTCCAGCCCGCTCGCGTTCCAGAAGCGGGTCTCGGGATTGACCCAGCGGTCGTAGGGTGCGTGGATGAAGAGGCCCACGTCCACGTGGCGGCCGTCCGGGGCGAGGTCGATGGACACCACGCGGCCGGCGGTCACGCCGCGGAAGTAGACCGGCGAGCCCACGTCGAGCGACCCCAGGTCGTCGGCGCGGACCCCGTAGGCGCGGCCTGGGAGGTCCGCGGTCACCGCGGGCGGCGACTCGAGGCCCACGAACTCGCGCCGCTCCTCGGTGGACTTGCCGGGGTCGGCGCCAATGTACGAGCCGGCGAGGAGCGTGCCCAGCCCCGACACCTGGCCGCCGGCGATGCGCGGGCGCACCACCCAGAACTGGGTGTCCTCCACCAGGAAGCCGCTCGACACCGAACGGTCCATCTCCGCGGTCACGATCACTTCCTTGCGGTCCTTCGAGAGCTTCACCGACTTCACCATCCCCACGTCCACCGACTTGTGGCGGATGCGCGTCTTGTTCGCTTCGATCCCCTCGGCACTTTTGAACAGAATTTCGACCAACGGGCCGTGGTCGAGGAACGCCTTGGCCGCCATCCAGCCGCCGATCAGCGCCGCGATGAGCGGTATCAGCCACACGATCTGCAGCGTGCGCGGGCCCTTCTTGCGCGGCACCGCTTCCGGAAGGTCGTTCATTCGCGCTGGTCCACGGGATCCCAGATGAGCCTCGGGTCGAAGCTCGCGGTCGCGAGCATCGTGAGCACCACCACTGCGCCGAACGCGATGGCGCCCGTGCCGGGCTCGATGGAGGCAAGGGCCCTGAACTGTACCAGCGCCACCAGCGCTGCTCCCACGTAGATGTCCACCATCGACCAGCGGCCGATCCAGTGGGTGGTGCGGAAGAGCTTCGCCCGCGTCTGGGGATTCCAGGTGGAGCGGCGCTGCGCCGCCCAGAGGAGGAACGAGAGCGAGGTGAGCTTGGCGAGCGGCACCACGATGCTCGCCACGAACACGATCAGCGCGAGGAACCAGGAGCCGGTGCGCCACAGGTATGCGGCGCCGGAGAGGATGGTGTCGCTCTGCATCCCGTAAAGCGAGCCGGAATGCATGATGGGCAGCGTGTTAGCCGGGATGTACAGGACCATCGCGGCGATGGTGAAGGCCCAGGCGCGCGCGATGGCATCGGGCCGGCGCTGGTGCAGGGTGGTGCCGCATCGCGCGCATGCCATGCCGCCAGGGTCCGCGGGGCGCCGGTTCACCAGCTCGCAGGTTTCGCAGAGGATGAGACCCGCGCTTGCCGCGGTTGTGGTCATCGCAGCTCCTCCACGCGCTTCCATACCTCGCGCGGCTCGAATGCGGAGACCGCCGCCGAGACCATGAACACATAACCGCCGAGGGCATAGAGCGCGATGCCCGGGTACACCTTGGCGATGTCCTGCAGCTTCACCAACGCGATCAGCGCCCCCACCAGGAACACTTCCACCATCCCCCAGGGCCAGATCCTGCTCACGATGCGGAAGGACCACGGCAGGAGGTCGGGGACGAAGCCCACCTTGAGGGGGATCAGGACCCCGAGGGTGAAGAAGAGCTGCAGCACCGGCATCACGAGGGTGGTCACGAGCACCAGCACAAAGACGCTCGACATCCCCATCTCGGCGAACGACGCCGCCATGCCGTAAAGGGTGGCGGAGGTGGTGATGCCGCCCTTCTCGAGCTCGATCAGCGGATGGGTGGCCGCGACCATGAAGAGGGCGGCGGCGGCCAGCAGGAAGGCGAGCGTGCGATCGAGGCTGTCGGGCTTCTCGCGAAACAGCTCCGCCCCGCAGCGGGCGCAGTCGGCCACGCAATCGCGTTGCAGCACCGGAGCGGTCATCAGGCAGTCGCACTCGGGGCAGGCGACCAACTCGTTGGTTTTCATGGGCATTTCCATCCCTTAGTCAGGAACGGGGCGGGGTTGTTCCGTAATTGTCGCGATTTCCCGCCCGGTGCGCCGCTTGGGCCGGGAGGGCCGCTCAGCCCATCGGTACGTTGGTGCAGGCGTGCGACCATGTCCGCTCGCGCGGGGCACTCCGCCCCGGCAGGCAAGAACCAGGAGGTCCACCCATGCATCTGCGGCTCGCGGCGCTTTGCGCCACCATCGGGTTTTGCGCTGTTGTCCCCGCCGCGGTCACCACCACCGTCGTCGACCTCACCGTGAACGGCGCCCGCACGCGCTTCCTGTACGTGGCGCCGGACGCTCCCACCGCGACCATCATCGGAGTGTCCGGCGGCGATGGTGAGCTCGGCATTGCTGACGACGGCAGCATGACGTCGCTCACGGCGCGGTGCGGCCCGGTGACCCGCAACCGGCAGTCGTTCGCCGCCGCCGGCGTCGCCCTGGCACTCATGGATTCCGTTCCCGGCCTCGCCCAGGTCGTCGCGGTGGACGCCTGGCTGCGCGCGCGCCACGCGGTGCCGTCGTGGATCTCCGGCGGCAGCTCCGCGACCGCCGCGGTCGCCTTTCTCGTCGCCAACGCTCCGGCCCCCATGGCCACGGGCGCGCTCTTCTTTTCCCCGGGCCGGCTCACCGCCGCCGAGATGTCGCCCATCACGCGTCCCGCGCTTGTCCTCACCAACCCGGTCGATGGCAGCGCCGCGACGTCGCTGTTCAACGGCCTGACCGGGACCGCGGTGAAGGAGAGGATCTCGCTCCCCGGCGGAAGCGACACGCCGCCGTGCGGCGCCCACCTGTTCACCGGGCAGGATGCGGAGTTCACCGCTGCCATGACCGGATTCATCTCGAGGCACAACGCCGCGACCGGCGGAGCCGAGGCGAAGTACCAGGCGCTGTGGTGGGCCGACCCGCCGCTCTCCGAGAACGGCTGGGGCGTGAACGTTGTGCACCAGGGAGATATCCTGTTCGCGACCTGGTTCACCTACGATGCCGATGGTCCGATGTGGCTGGTGATGTCCAACGGAGCCAAGGTCGGTCCCGGGCGCTACACCGGGGTGCTCTATCGCACCCGAGGTCCCGCCTTCGACGCGGTGCCGTTCGATCCCACCCGCGTCAGCCTCTCGGAAGTCGGAAGCGCCACGTTCCAGTTCAGCAGCGAGGATCGCGGCACGTTCTCGTACGTGGTCGGTGGTACGGCGCAGACCAAGGCCATCACCCGCCAGGTGTACGCCAACCCGGTTTCGCGATGCGCCGCAGGCAGCCCGCCGAACGCCGCCAACTTCCAGGACCTCTGGTGGCAGCCCGCGGAGTCGGGCTGGGGCGTGAACCTCACGCACCAGGGCGAGATCCTGTTCGGCACCTGGTTCACGTACCGGCGCGACGGCAAGGGCGACTGGCTGGTGATGTCGAGCCTCACGCGGTCGGGCCCGGGGCAGCGTTACTCCGGGGACATCTATCGCACCGGCGGGGCGGCTTTCGGCGCGTACGATCCGGCGCGGCTCTCGGTCACGCCGGTGGGCACCGCGTCCTTCGATTTCACCGGGGCTTCCACGGCCACGTTCACCTATACGCTCGACGGGGTCACGCAGAGCAAGGAGATCGTCCGGCAGGTGTTCTCGGCGCCGACGAGTTGCCGCTGATCGAGGCGGTCTTTCAACCGGTCATTTGACGATCCTCAGCTCCGGGCGCTCGGCGGTGGCGGCGGTGCGGCAATGCTTCACGATGAGCGCCACCTGGCGCCCGATGGCCGCGGGAACCGGGCGCCGCTCCGCGAGGATCTCGCGCGTCCACTCCGCGGTGGCGTGGGCGTCGCGCTGCGGCAGCTCCGGCACCTCGCACTCGGGCAGGAGATGCGTCACCAGCTGCCGGTCGGATCCGACGTGCTCGATCGGTTGTGGCGAGTGCAGGCGCACCACCGCCTCGCCCTCGACGCCGCGCATCAGGAACGCGTTGCCGGGCGCGACCGCGAAATAGCTGCGCATCAGCGCCTGGAAGTCCGGGTGCGTCACGGCCACTACGCGGCAGGCCTGGTGCGCCTCGACGCCGCAGGGCAGAACTAGCTTGGCAAGCGTGTGGGCGCTGTTCCGGACCCCGATGGCGAGCCGCGCGTCGAGGAGGCGCGCGAGGGCGGGGGCGAGTGCTGCGATCGGCAGCGCGGCGAGGCAATGGGTGTCGAGGGTGCGCTCCGCCGCGGCGATCGACTCCGCCGGGCCGTGCCCCAGCAGCGCCAGGATCTCGAAAGTGCCGACGCGCTGCGGCTCCTGGCGTGCCCCATGCAGCAGCACCGGCACGCCCTCCCGCGCGAGGAGCAGCGACACCAGCGGCAGCAGGTTGGGCAGCTTGCGCGCGCCGTTGTACGTGGGGATTACCACCGCCTGGGAACGGCGGCTGGGCAGGTGCAGCGGCTCCACGAACGGGGCGAGTGCCTCCATCATCCCCACCAGCTCGTCGACGTTCTCGTTCTTGATGCGCAGCGCGACGAGGAGGGCGCCGAGCGCCAGGTCCGGCACCTCGCCCGAGAACACCGCGGTGAAAAGGTCGCGGGCCTGCTCGCGCGTGAGATCCCGCGCGCCGTGGCGGCCGCGGGCGATCTCCTTGAGGTAGGGGCGGGCGTCGAAGGTCATGCCACCATTCTCCCCGCATTCCTTAGGGGACAGACCACCAGTTGCGAATGCTGACACTGGTGGTCTGTCCCCTAAGGTTCAAACAAAAGGGCCCCCGGGGGGCCCTCCAGTTGTTGCGGGGAGGCGCTTACTTATTGCGCGTATCCACTGCTGCGAGGCGGGTGTTGGCAGCGTCGCCCTTCTCGCGCTTCGCGGTGACCTGGATGGTCTCCATCTGCACCACGTTCTGCTCGGGAGCCGCCGCGACGAAGTTCGCCGGGCGCTTGGCCGTCACCACGATCTTTTCCATCTTGACTGCGTCCTGGCCACCGGCGACATCCTCGAGTTGCTGGTCGGAGAGCTCGCCGCTTTGCTGCTGGGTCTTCGTCGTCATGTCAGTGTCTCCTGCTGGGTTGTCGTCGAATCTGGATGCAACTATACCCCCGGTTTTCTGTACTGCTCTGCGGAATTTTCACCATTCCAGGTGCTGAAACAGCCACCCAACCTGGCCGCCATATGAACCCGCTGTTTAGGGGGCGCCCGAAATCAAGGAGTTACGCCACCTGCCGGGCAAGGAGCCCGGCGAAGGTGCCGTTGGCGGCGGCGAGCGCGGCGAACCTCCCCTGCTCGACGATGCGGCCCTGGTCCAGCACCACGATCCGGTCGGCGTCGCGCACGGTATTCAGCCGGTGGGCGATCACCACGCGGGTGGCCGACAACGCCTGCAGGCCCTGGAGCACCTTCGCCTGGGAGAGGTTGTCGAGGGCGCTGGTGGCCTCGTCCAGCAGCAGGATGCGCGGCTTGCCGACCAGGGCGCGCGCGATCAGCACGCGCTGGCGCTGCCCGCCGGAGAGCGTGCTCAAACCCTCGCCCACCACGGTGTAGAGGCCCATCGGCATCGCCTCGATGTCGCCGGCAAGGCCCGCGTCGCTCGCCGCCTGGGCCACTTCCTCGACGCTCGCCCTGGTG
>JBBQBW010000105.1:0-7466 GCA_038318025.1 Burkholderiales bacterium
CATCGCCGGCGCGCCCGCCATCGGCACCGCCGGCACCTACCCAGTGACGATCTCGGCGACCAACGCCACCGCCACCGGCAACGCGACGCTCACGCTCACCATCTCGCAGTCCGCGCCCGTGGTCACCAGCCCCGCGACCGCCAGCGGGCAGACGGGTGTCGGATTCCTCTACCAGATCACCGCGGCGAACGGGCCGACGCTATTCGGGGCGTCGGGACTGCCGCCGGGACTCTCGGTCGACACCGCCACCGGGCTCATCAGTGGCACGCCCACCGTGGTGGGGGTCTTCGCGGGCTCGGTCTCGGCCTCCAACGGCGCCGGCTCCGGCAACCAGGCCGTGACTTTCACCGTGACGCTCGGGGCGCCGGTGATCACCAGCGCCGCCACGGCCGGCGGTGTGGCGGACCAGCCGTTCAGCTACCAGATCACCGCCACCAATAATCCGGCGAGCTTCGGCGCCACGGGCCTGCCGGCGGGGCTCTCGGTCAACGCGGCGAGCGGGCTCATCAGCGGCACGCCGCTCGCCAACGGCACGTTCAACGCCACCATCACCGCGACCAATTCCACCGCCACGACCTCGCGCGCGCTCGCGATTGTCATCAACACCGGAATTCCGGTCATCACCAGCGCCGCGACCGCCACGGCCGATACCGCGACGCCGTTCGCCTATCGCATCGTGGCCGCCAACAGCCCGACCTCGTACGCGGCCAACGGACTGCCGCCGGGCCTGTCGCTCAACGCCACGAGCGGCTTCATCGCGGGCACGCCGACGGCCGCCGGGATCTTCAACGTGTCGCTCTCGGCCACCAACGCCACCGGCACGGGCACCGCGGGGTTGCGCATCACGGTCACGCTCGCGGCGCCGGGCAGCGTGGGCGGCGGCAACGCCACGGCAACGGGCCAGGCGGGGCAGGGCTTCCAGTACCAGGTGCAGGCCACGGGCAACCCCACGGGCTACAGCGCGACGGGGCTGCCGCCGGGGCTCTCCATCGACCCCTCGTCCGGGCTGATCTTCGGCGTCCCGGAGCGCGGCGGCACGTTCACGGTGCGGGTGACCGCCACCAACGCCGCCGGGTCGTCGACCTTCACGCTCACCCTCACCATCGGCTTCGCCATCGCGCGCGTCGCCGATGCCAGCGTGAACGTCGCTTTCCAGCAAGCCACCGCCATCACGTTGCCGGTGGTGGGAGACGTGGGCACGGTCACGATCCTCACCATGCCCGACCACGGCATCGTCGCCACCGGCGCAGGCAGCGTGGTGGTGACCTACACCCCGGCCACCGGCTACTCCGGCAGCGACCGCTTCACCTATTCGATCACCAACCCGGCGGGCACCAGCACCGAGGCCACCGTGTCGATCACCGTGGGCACCTTCGTCCCGGTGGGCCAGGCGGCCACGATGGTGGTGCCGATCAACACGCCCACGACACTCGACCTCGCGCGCTTCATCACCGCCTCGGGCCTCACCGGCGTCACCGTCGTCGAGGATGCGAAGAAGGGCTTCGTCGCGGTGAACGGCACCAAGGTCACGTACACGCCGGCGACCGATTACTTCGGTCCCGACAGCTTCACCTATATCGCGTTCGGCAATGCCGGCAAGTCGCAGCCCGCGCGCGTCACGATCTCGATCCAGGGGCGGCCGGATCCCACCCGGGACGCCGCGGTCGGAGCGATCGCGCAGGCCCAGGCCCTCGCGGCACGCCGCTTCGCCGCCGCCCAGGTGGAAAACGTGCAGCGCCGCATGGAATCGCTGCATCGCGCGCCGGCGCGGCCCACGGCGCCGCGCGTGGCCGGCGAGGCGGATTCGCCGCCCACGCCTCTCGTCGTCGAGAAGCCGCAGCGCGTGGACGTCGCGGGCGTGCTCTCGCCGGGCATGATCGCCTCCCTCGTCACCGCGGCCGCGAGCCGCTCGCTCGACGTGGGCGCCAGCGCCGAGGCGCGGGAAGCGGGCGGCACCAGCCTCTGGGTGGCGGGCGCTGCCCAGTTCGGCCGGCGCGACGCGAGCGATTCCCAGGGTGGCTTGCGTTTCTCGACCGACGGGATCACCGTGGGCGCCGACCGGCGCTTCTCCGATTCCCTGGCGCTCGGCATCGCCGCGGGCTTCGCGCGCGACGAGTCGGGGATCGGCGCCGGCGGCAATAGCAAGGCGCGCGGCGCCTCGGTCTCCGTCTACGGCAGCTGGTCGCCGGTGGGCGGGCTCTTCGTCGACGCCCTGGCAGGGCTTTCACGCCTCGACCTCGAGTCGAGCCGCTGGATCGCCCCGATGGACGAATTCGCGCGCGCCGATCGCCGCGGCAGCCAGGCATTCGCCTCCGTGGCCGTCGGCTACGAGCTGCAGCGCGATTCGGTGCAGCTTTCGCCCTACGGCCGATTCGACGTATCCCGCGATCGCCTGGACCGGGTGAGCGAGAGCGGCGCCGGTCCCTATGCGCTCACGTTCAACGAGCAGACCCTCACCAGCTCCCGCGTGGCGTTGGGGGTGCGGGCCGAATCGCGGCACGCGACGGAGTTCGGCTTCGCCATCCCGCGCGCGCGCATCGAGTATCGCCGCGAGCTCCAGGGCGATCGCGCCGGTTCGGTGAGTTATGCGGACCTGGCGGGCGGCCCCGAATACACGCTCACCCCGGCGGGCCTGTCGCGCAACTCGCTGCTGCTCGGCGTGGGCGCCGATTTCCTGGTGCGCGGAGGCCTGAAGCTCGGGCTCGACTACCAGGCGCTGCGCAACGGCGGGCTTTCCAATTCCCAGGGCGTGCGGCTGATGGTGACCCAGGACCTCGACGCGCGCGGCATGCCGTCGTGGTCGTGGGACCCGCCGATGTTCAAGGATCCGCTGTCGGTGGACGCGGGCTTCGCCTACGCCGACAACGTGAACCGCGAGCGCCAGCGCGACGCGAAGCTCTCCGACCGCATCGCCAGTTTTTCCGTCTCGCAGCAGCGCCCCTTCTCGCTCAACAAGAACACGCGCCTCCTCGTCACCGGAACGGCGAGCGGCGAGAAGTTCCACCGCTACCAGGGCCTCGGGCGCTTCTCGGCCGGCGTGCAGGGCGACCTCCAGTACCGCGCTTCGGGCGCCTTCGACGCGACCACGTGGTCGCTGGTGGGTCGCGCCGCCTACGACGAGCACGAGTCGCGCCTGCGCAGCGGCGGCAAGTACTTCGGCGCCGTCAACGCGCGGCGCTCGATCACCGACCGCATCGACCTCTTCGGCGAACTCGGCATGCACGTGCGCCACGGGCGCAGCGACGTGTTCAATACCCGCGAGGCCGCGGCCAAGGTGAACCTCGACTACTCGCTTGGCAAACGCGGGATCGTCTACCTGTCGGGCGAATTCCGGAAAGGCGACATCGTCTCCACCGGCGGCGCCTCGCTTGCGAACCTGGCGATCGCCGAGGTGCTGGTGCCCGACGACGCCTTCGACGGGCTCGACCTCTTCGCCTACCGGCTGGACGGCAAGACGGTGCTCGGCACGCTCGGCTGGAACTACCCGCTGGGGCCGCGCGACGCGATCGACTTCTCCTGGCGCCGCGTCCAGGGCTCGCCGAATGCGCGCCCGCCGTTCGAGGCGCCCGGGCCGTGGCGCTATATCGACAACCAGTATTCCATCGTGTACCTCATGCGCTTCTAGGATGCCCGCAATGCGCCTCAAAGAGTCCCTGTCAGCCGCGCTCGCCGCGGCGCTCGTGTCCGCCTGTGGCGGCGGCTCCAGCCCCGCCGACGTGCGTCCCAACGTCGAGCCGCCGCACGCCGAGGTGCTGGGCCCGAAGAGCTTCCTGTTGTTCCCCAATCCGCAGCTGCGCGAGGACGGCACCAACCAGACGGACACGCTCGCCTATACCGAGGCCTATTACCGCGCCATCGATCCCACCGGCGCGCGCGATACGCTGGCGAAGTGGAAGTCGGCCAACGGCTTCGAAACCGGCACGGGCGAGGAGCACCTGGTGGTCTTCGGCGACCAGCGCGACCTGGGGTACGGTCGGCGTATGTACGCGCGCCGCAACCCCAACGGCACGTTTGCGTTCTACGTCGAGAACTACCTTCTGGAGACCAACGGCGAGTATGCCTACAGCTCCTTAAACCTCGAGGCCGCCATCGTGCGCGATCCCGCGCGCCTGGTGGGCGTGAACGCGATCGAGTTCAGCCCCGGCCCCCAGGGTGGGGCGAGCTTCCCCAAGTTCTACAACTTCGAGGCGGGCACGCTGAACCGCGCCACCTCGGTCGACCTCGACGGCCGCGGCCAGAAGGCGATGCCGGGCCCCTGCATCACGTGCCACGGTGGCCGCGGCGACGCGCTCACGCCACCGGATTCCACCGGCAAGCCCCGCTTTAACCTGGTGCAGAACACCGTCTCGCAGCACCGCGGCGACGTGGCGGCGCGGCTGCATCCGTTCGAGCCCGACACGTTCGAGTTCTCCACCCGTGCGGGCTTCACGCGTGCGGAGCAGGAGGCCTCGATCAAGGCGATCAACCGCATGGTGCTGTGCTCGTTCCCGCTCCCCGCGCCGTCGTCGCATCCGGAGGACGCCTGCCGGCCGGCAGCGAGCGAGAGCGAATGGCAGGCGCCGGCCGCGGCCGTGGTGAAGGCCGCCTATGGCGGCGACGGCCTGCCCAGCGCCACCTTCAACGACCGCTACGTGCCGCCTTCATGGGAGCAGGCCGGGCAGAGCACGCTCTACCGCTCGGTGATCGTCACCTCGTGCCGCACCTGCCACGTAATGCGCGGCACCGGGGGCAATTCGGACCTCGACTTCAGCACCTACGAGAAATTCGTGGGTTATGCGGACCGGATCAAACACCACGTCTTCGAGCGCGGCAACATGCCGCTCGCCAAGATCGTCTACGACGCGTTCTGGACCTCCAACCGGCCGCAGCTGCTCGCCGACTTCCTGGCGGGGCAGGGCCACAACGTGCGCGCCGCGGACGGCACCATCCCGCGCCCCGGGCGCCCCGTCGCCATCGCGGGGCCGGATCGCGTCTTGGCCCCTGGGGCCACGCGGCTCTCGGCGTCGAACAGCCTCTTCGCCACGGCTTATGCGTGGACGCTGGTGTCGGGCCCGGCGGGCGCCACGCTCGCCGATGCTGCCACCGCCACGCCCACCTTCACGGCGAGTGCCGCGGGAACCTACGTGGTGCAGGTGGTCGCATCGAATGGGCCGGCGGCGAGCGCCCCGGTCCGGCTCACAATCGTGGTGAGCGCGGCGCTCGCGCCCGCGCCCGCGGCGATCCGCTTCGCCGACGTGAAGGCGGCGATGCAGCAAACCGTGGGGACGTGCACGCAGTGTCACGCGAGCGACGGCACCTTGCCCCGGCCGCCGGTCTTTTATACCAACATCGATCGCAACGGCGACGGCACCGTGGGCGATGCCACGGACGACACCTGGTTCTACGAGGAGGTGAAGAGCCGCATCAACTTTGCCGACGTGGCGGCGAGCCCGTTGCTGCGCAAGCCCGCCGGGTACCACCACGGGGGCGCGCGCATGGCGGGTTTCGACGACACGGCCGCGCCAGGGGATGCCGCCCGGTCGCGCTACGACCTCTTCCTCAACTGGATCCTGGCGGGCGCGCCGCGCTGAAAGTCGCCGCTCAGTAGTTGCGGCGCGGTCCCGTGTAGTCGCTCTTCGGGAAGGTGAAGGGCGGCTCGCGTCCCACCAGCGTCTCGATCAGCATCAATTCCTGGTCGGTATGGTTCACGAAGGGCGCCGGGCGGATGGCGCGCCCCGCCTGCTGGTCGGCGAGGACGTAGAGGGGACGATCGTGGTGCGTCGCCGCCACCGTGTCCTTGCTCGACGGATCCTTGAGCGATGCCACGTCGGCCACCCCGTAGCAGGTGCAGAAATAGGTCTGGGAGGGATCCGACTCGAGGTACACGCCGGTGCCGCGGATGCCGATGCTGGCCACCTGAGTGGTGAGCTGAACCGGGCGGCGGGACGGGAACACCGACAGCAGCTTGCCCTGCAGGAGCCGAAGTCCCGTCACGATGCGCGACGAGGGCTCGGCGATCTCGATGACGACACGCGTCGCCTCGCGCGCGATGTACGCGCTTTCGCCCACCACGTAGACGAGCTCGCTGCTGCGCGAGGTCTCGATGGTGGAGCCGCCGTTGACCGGCGTGTCCAGCGTGGCGCGCTTGCCGTCGACCTGGACGTCGCCCGAGATGCGGTAGATCGAGCGGCCCTGAGGCAGGCGCGTGGGCGGGGCCCCGAGCAGCTGGGCAAGGGCCTCCCCGCTGGCTGCGCTGGCGCCATAAAAACCCATGGCGAGCAGCTGGATCAGGGTGCGGCGGCGCGGATCGTCGGCTTCATTCTTCATTTTCTGGCTCTCCCGGTCATCATTTTCCAGCTCTCCCGGTCATCCCCGCGGAGGCGGGGATCCTGTGAACTGGATTGTACTCACAGGGCCGACCCGGCCGGCCCGGTAAAATCCGCCCGGTGAATGCCGAAAATTACGAGCCGCGCCTGAAACTGCGTTACTTCGCGAACATCTGCGAGAGGTCGCCGAACGCCTTGAACTCGAGCGCGTTGCCCGAGGGGTCGAGGAAGAACATGGTCGCCTGCTCGCCCACCTCGCCCTTGAAGCGCACGTGGGGCTCGATCACGAATTTCGTTGCCGCTGCCTTGAGCTTCCCCGCGAGCGATTCCCACTCACCCATCGGCAGGATCGCGCCGAAGTGACGCACCGGCACGTCGTCGCCATCCACGGCGCTGGTCTCGCGGTGGCCTGCCTCGCCGGGTGCCAGGTGCGCCACGATCTGATGGCCGTAGAAGTTGAAGTCCACCCACGCCTCGGAGCTGCGCCCCTCGGGGCAGCCGAGGAGACCGCCGTAGAAACGGCGCGCCTCGGCAAGGTCGGCGACAGGGAAGGCGAGGTGGAAGAGCGGCTGCATCGGTTTCTCCAGGCAAGGTGCGTCGAAACCTCGATTTTACCGGCCCCAGGCGAGGCCTCCGCGTGAGCCTGGTCAAGGCGCCCGATACCCGCGCGCTCGAGGTCCTGTCGTGGTCCTTCGTGCTGATCTGGGCCTCGGGCTTCATCGTGGCGGGACTGGCTTTGCCCCACGCCGACCCCCTCACGTTCCTGTCGGTGCGCTATGGCCTCAGCATCGCGGTTTTCGTCGTGGCCTCGTTCGCGCTGGGGGCCGCGTGGCCGCGGGAGTGGCGCTCCTGGCGCGACGCGATGGTGGCGGGCTTCCTGCTCCACGGCGGCTACCTGGGGGGCGTCTTCTGGGCCATCGCCCACGGCATGCCGCCGGGTCTGACAGCCCTGGTGACGGGACTGCACCCGGTGCTGACGGCGGTGCTGGCGGTGCCGCTCCTGGGCGAGCGCGTGGGGCCGAAGCAGTGGGCCGGCATCGCGCTGGGGTTCGTGGGCGTGGGGCTGGTGGTGGCGCCCGCGGTGGCCCGGGTCGACGCGGTGCCGTTGCCAGCGCTCGCGGCCGCCTTCGGCGCGACGCTCGCCTTCACCTTGGGCAACCT
>JBBQBW010000106.1:0-7464 GCA_038318025.1 Burkholderiales bacterium
CGTGGCGCGCGCGGCCGGCCCCAGCCCGCTCGCGAAGATCCAGGAGGCGGCCACGACCTTGCAGGCCGCGGCCGCCGACGTGGCCGACGACAAGAAGGCATCGAAGGCGCCCCCGCCGCCAGTGGCCCCCCGCGATTCCGACGCGAGCCCATGGCTGCGCAACTACATGCTGGCGCAGACCGCGCTCCTCGCGAGCGTGGTGGCGCAGGCGCCGATCGTGCTGCTGCTCACCTACTTCCTGCTCGCCTCGGGCGAGCACTTCCGGCGCAAACTGGTGCAGTTCGTGGGCCCGTCGTTATCCGCCAAGAAGGACGCGGTGCGGATCCTCGAAGAGATCGACATGCAGATCCAGCGCAACCTCGCGGCGACCGTGGGCGCCAATGTCCTCGTGGCCATCGGCACGTGGCTCGCCTTCGAGGCGCTGGGCGTGGAGCAGGCCGGCGTGTGGGGCGTGGCGGCGGGGCTGCTCCATTTCATCCCCTACCTGGGACCGATGGCGTTCGCCGTCGCGAGCGGCATCGCGGGTTTCATGCAGTTCGGAACCGCGGCGCAGGCGCTCGCCGTCGCCGCCGTGTCGCTCGCCGTCGCCCCGGCCGCCGGCGCGATGGTGATGACCTGGCTGCAGAGCCGGTTCGCCAAGGTCAACCCCGCCGTGCTCTTCATCGCCCTCCTCTTCTTCGGCTGGCTGTGGGGCATCTGGGGCCTGCTGCTCGGCGCGCCGCTGGTGGCGATCGCGAAGGTGGTCTGCGACCGGGTCGACGCGCTCGCGCCGGTCGGCGACCTCCTGGGCCACTGACATGGGCGCCAAGCCGATCCAGCTGATCCTCGCCCGCCAGCTCGCCGCGAGCCTCGCGATGCCGATCCTGCTGGTGGACACCGAGGGCATGCTGATCTTCTACAACGAGCCCGCCGAGGTGATCCTCGACCAGCGCTTCGAGGAGACCGGCGAGATGGCCCTCGACGAGTGGACGCGCCGCTTCGCGCTCGCCGACGACGAGCGCAACCCGATCGCGGCCGAGGACCGGCCGCTGATGATGGCGCTCTCCGAGGGCAAGCCCTATTCGCGCACGGTGTGGATGCGCTGCGGCCATCGCGAGTGGCGGCACGTGAGCATCACGGCGTTCCCGCTGATCGGCGAGGCGGCGCAGTTCCTCGGGGCCCAGATGATCTTCTGGGAAGTCTGAGGTGCGCGCGACCCTCTGGGGCACCCGCGGCTCCCTCGCGACCCCCGGCCCGGAGATGCAGCGCTACGGCGGCAACACTTCCTGCGTGGGCGTGGTCGGACGCGAGGGAACGATGCTGGTGCTCGATGCCGGCACCGGAATCCGCAAGCTGGCCGGCTCCATCCCGCCGGAGACTCGGCGCATCCACATCCTGCTCACGCACCTGCACATGGATCACATCCAGGGCCTCGGCTTCTTCGGGCCGCTCTACCGCAGCGACTGCGAGGTGCACATCTGGGGACCGGGCAGCATCACGATGCAGCTGAAGGCGCGCCTCATGCGCTACTTCTCGCCGCCGCTTTTTCCCGTGAGCCTTTCGGAGCTGCCCTGTCGGCTCACCTTTCACGAGGTGCGCAGCGGCGACTTCGACGTGGGGGAGTTCCGCGTGTGTGCTGCCCTCGTGTGCCATCCCGGGCCCACGCTGGGCTACCGCATTGCCGATCCGGGCGGCGGCGTCCTCGCCTACCTGCCGGACCACGAGCCGGCACTGGCCGCGCTTCGCTTCCCGTCCTTGCCGCGCGCATGGACTTCGGGAGGGACGCTCGCCCACCACGCCGACCTCCTGATCCACGATGGGCAGTACAGCGCCAAGGAATATTGCGGGCACTGCGGCTGGGGGCACAGCTCGCTCGAGCACGCGCTCGCCTTCGCGCAACTCGCCGAGGCGCGGCACGTGGTGCCGTTCCACCACGACCCGTCCCACACGGACAGCGACCTCGACCGCCTCATGTCCGAGGCGATCGAGGTCGCGCATCCCGAGTTCCGGGTCACCCCCGGGATGGAGGGGACCACGTTCGACGTGTGACGGGTCAGCGCGACGGCGCCGGCACGATCACCACGGTGTCGCCGGTGCGGCCCGGTTGTCCCTTGGCGCCGTCGGCGCCGGTAGTGCCGGTGGCGCCGGTGGCACCCGTATAGCCCGTGTTGCCGGCGTTACCCGTGGCTCCGGTGGCTCCGGTGGCGCCCGTGGCGCCGGTCTCGCCCTTGGCGGTGTCACCGGTGGCGCCGGTAGCGCCCGTGGCACCGGCCGGGCCCGGGACTGCAATCACGGTGGGCGCCGGGATAACGGCAGGCGTCGGGGTCACGACGGTGGTGGGGCGGTCGCACGCGGCGAGGACGAAGGCGGTGGCGGCAAGCGAGAGGGCGATGGAACGATTCATGGCATTTCCTTCAGTAGGATGCGGGATGAAGCAGGATACGCAGCCCGGGCGCCGCAGTCGGTGCGGTACCGCTCCTACGGAAGACGCTGCAAGACGGCTCAGGAAGAGCCGACCTTCGTCCTGAGCGTCCCGGCTCCTACCAGCCGATGGCCTTCGGCAGCCAGAGCGCCAGCTGCGGGAAGAAGAAGACCAGCCCCACGGCCACGACCTGCAGGAGGATGAACGGGATCACGCCCACGTAGATGTGACGCGTGGTGATCTGCGGCGGCGCCACCCCGCGCAGGAAGAAAAGCGCCCAGCCGAAGGGCGGCGTGAGGAAACTCGTCTGCAGGGTCACGCAGATCAGCATCGCCAGCCACACGAGGTCCACGTTCTGCGCGACGAATACCGGCAGGAAGAGGGGCACCGCGATGTAGCTGATCTCGATCCACTCGATGAAGAAGCCGAGCACGAAGATCAGCAGGATGAGGAACCAGATGTCGGCGGCCACGCCGCCGGGCAGGAATTCGAACAGCGCCTGGATGAGGCCCTCGCCGTGCAGGCCGCGGAAGGCGATCGAGAACACCTGCGCGCAGATGAGGATCAGCATCATCATGGCGGTGATGCGCGTGGTGCCCTGCACCACCTCGCGCAGCACTTTCCACGACATCCGCCCGGCGAACGCGGTGACGAGGATGGAGCCCACCGCGCCCATCGAGGCGGCCTCCGTTGGCGCGGCCACGCCGCCGATGATCGAGCCCAGCACCGCCATCACCAGCAGCAGCGGCGGCAGCACCACCTTCACGAAGCGCACCCACAGCTGCCGGTGCGAGACGGTGTCGCGCTCGGCGAGCGGGATCGGCGGCATCGCGTCGGGCCGGATCATCCCATAGACCACGATGTAGATGCAGTACAGCGCCGCGAGCAGCATCCCGGGGATCACGGCGGCCGCGAACAGCGTGCCGACCGAGAGCTGCAGGATGTCCGAAAGCAGGATCAGGATCAGCGACGGGGGAATGATCTGGCCGAGGGTGCCCGAGGCGCAGATGGCCCCGCAGGCGAGCCCCGGGTCGTAGCCGCGCTTGAGCAGCGTGGGCAGCGTGAGCAGCCCCAGCGTGATCACCGTGGCGCCCACGATGCCGGTGGTGGCGCCCATCAGAATGCCCACCCCGATGATGCCGAGCGCCATGCCGCCCTTCAGCCCTCCCGCGATATGCCCGACCACGTCCAGCAGGTCATCGGCGAGGCGCGACTTCTCGAGCATCACCCCCATGAAGACGAACAGCGGGATCGCGAGCCACTGGTAGTTGGCCACCACGCCGTAGATGCGGGCGGGCACCAGGTTGAAGAGCAGCGGGCCGAAGCCGACCAGGCCGAACACGAACCCGACGGTGCCGATGGTGATCGCCACCGGAACGCCCACCATCAGCATCGCGAAGAACGAAATCAGCATGCCGATGCACAGCCACTCCACGCCGCTCATCGGGGAGCCGCATGGAACTCGCGCCACGACTTGAGCATCTCGGCCACGCTCTGCAGCGCGAGGAGCACGAAGCCGAGCGGGATCATCGCCTTCAGCACCCAGCGGTGGGTGAGCCCGCCGGGATCGGAGGACTTCTCCATGATCGAGTACGACTGCTCCACGTACTTCACGGAAAAATAGAAGATGATCGCGGCGATGACGAGGCAGAGGATGGCGGAGACGAGGTTCACGATCGCCTTCTTGCGCGGCGAGAAGTGCGTGTAGAGGACATCGACACGCACGAGGTCGCCCTTCAGGTACGCATAGGCCACGGCGAACATGATGAGCGGCGTGAGGAGGTGCCACTCCAGCTCCTGCGACCAGACCGAGCCGTAGCTGAACAGGTAACGCAGCACCACGTTGGTCGCCATCAGCAGCACGATGGCGAGGGCGAGCCAAGAGGTGACCCGCCCCACCAGGTCGATGAAGCGCTCGATGCGCTCGACCATTACAGCAGGATCTTCTGGTGGTAAGGCTGCTCGCTGTACTTGGCCCACGCCCTGTAGCGCTCCAGGTAGGCCATGTACGAGTCGTGCACCTTCTTCGTGAGCGGGTCCTTGAGGCCCTCGGCGAGGACCTTGCCCGTCGCTTCGCGCAAGGCCTTGATCACGTCGTCGGGCAGCGGGCGCGCCTGCACGCCGTGGTTCTTCACCAGGTCCTCCATCGCCTCGGCGTTGGTGCGCTGGCACCACGCCTCGCTCACCACGTTGCAGGCGGCGCTCGCGTTTTCGACCACCGCCTTCAGGTCCGCCGGAAGTTTTTCCCACGCCGCCTTGTTGATCAGGAGCTCGGAGACGGTGGCGGTCTCGTGCCAGCCGGTGGTGTAGTAGAACTTCGCGGCCTTGTGCAGGCCGAGCCTGCGGTCCTGGAACGGACCCACGAACTCGGCGGCGTCGATCACGCCGCGCTCCAGCGCCGGGAAGATCTCGCCGCCGGGCAGCAGCTTCACGTCCACGCCCAGGGCGGCGTAGACGCGTCCGGCCAGGCCGGGGATGCGCATCTTCAGGCCCCTGAAGTCGGCGACCGACTTGATCTCCTTCTTGAACCACCCGGTCATCTGCACGCCGGTGTTTCCGCACGGGAATGCCACCATGCCGAAGGGCGCGTAGACCTCGTTCCAGAGCTGCTGCCCGCCACCGTCGTAGAGCCAGCCGTTGACGCCCTGGAAGTTCAGGCCGAAGGGCACGGCAGTGAAGTACTGCGCGGCAAAGGTCTTTCCGGTCCAGAAATAGCTGTTCGCATGGTTCATCTCGACCGTGCCGCCACGGACCGCGTCGAAGCCCTCGAGCGCGGGGATCAGTTCGCCCGCGCCGAACACCTGGATCTTCAGGCGCCCGCCCGACATCGCCTCGATGCGCTTGGCCAGGTCCGTGGCGCTACCCGGGCCGTCCATGTAGAAAGGCGAGCCCTTCGGGTAGGCGCTCGTCATCTTCCACGAGAAGGATTGCTGGGCCCGGGCGATCATCGGGAAGCCCAAGGCGGTGGCGCCGGCGGCGGTGGCCGCGCCGGCGGTGATGAACCTGCGACGGGTGTTCGACATGTGTGATGCCCTCCCTAATAGTGGACGACGGGGGATAGCAAGTTACGGGCCATGGGCAGCACAGGGTGCGGCGCGACCGCGGCCTCGCCGAATCCTGCACCGCAAACGTGCGGCTGGCAATTGGCGCGAACCGGTTTGGGGCGTGCGGGGCCCTCCGCACCGGGCGCGCGCCCGCTCACGAACGCTCGTCAGCGTCCAGGGGAAGGTCCTTACCTGCACGACGTGCGGAAGCGCGTGCTCAGGGCCCGAACGCGGCGCCCTTGAGCGCCACGCCATGCGCGCCGTTCCTGCGCGCCAGCTCGAGGTCGCCGCGCGTGAGCCCGCCGATGGCGTAGATCGGCATCGGGCGCTTGCGAGCCAAAGCCTCGAAACGCTCCCATCCCATGGGCCTGGCGTCGAGGTGCGACGGCGTGGCCTGCACCGGGCCCAGCACCGCGTAATCCACGTTCAGCTCGGCGGCGCGATCGAGCTCGCGCTCGTCATGGCACGACGCGCCGAGAAGCGATGCCGTGGGGCGCTCTGGCACCGCCATCAGCTGAGCCGAGGTCATGTGCAGCCCGCCGCACTGCGGGTAGGCGCCGCAATCGCCGTTCACCACCACGCGCGATCCGCCCGCCTCCACGTGGGCCAGCGTGCGCGACAGCAGGTGTTGCGTCTTCTGGGCGTCGAAGGTCTTCTCGCGCAGCTGAACCAGCAGCCGCTCGTGCAGCGCTGCGTGCGCCACGGCGAGCACCCAGGCATCCACGCCCATCTCCGCGGCGTTGGAGACCACCATCACCGGCGGCAGCGACAGCGCCGCCAGCACCGGGCCGTTGGCGGGCAGCATCGGCGACACGTCCGGGTGGCCGACGCGCTGCCAGCGGATGTCCTGGTCCTCCAGCGGCTGCGGCTCGCCATCCCAGGCGGTCACGCGGAAGAAGTGCAGCCGCACCGTCGCATGGGTGTAGGTGTGGCCGCGGGTGATCCAGGGCGTGGCCTCGCGGACCTCGATGCCGAGCTCCTCGCGGATCTCGCGCACCAATGCCGCGCGGGCATCTTCGCCGGGCTCGATCTTGCCGCCGGGAAACTCCCAATAGCCCGCGTAGGGCTTTCCCTCGGGCCGCTGCGCGAGGAGGAACTCGCCGGGACGCACGATAACGGCGGCAGCCACTTCAGTGATCTTGGTGTTCAAGGGACTAGCTCGCTTCACGCTGCCGCGTGGGTCGGACACGGATCCACACGGATGGCGGCGGATGAGCACGGATGAGGCCAAGGCCAGGGAGTGCGTAGTTGCCGGGCACTTCCTCGACGAACCTGACTCTTGGATTATCCGTGTTCATCCGTCGTCATCTGTTTCATCCGTGTTCCCAAGGTTTACTGCCCGCATCACTCACTTCTTCCCGCGCCCCACCCAATCCCGCGCGAACTGCCACGCCACCCGCCCGCTGCGAAACCCCCGCTCCAGCGCCCACAACCGCGCCGCGGCGTGGGAATCCTCGCTCGGCTTGCCGCCGAGCGTCTTCACCCAGTGGTCGGCGATCTCGAGGTACTGCTCCTGGTCGAAGGGGTAGAACGAAAGCCACAGCCCGAAGCGCTCCGAGAGCGAGATCTTCTCCTCCGTGGTCTCCCCCGGATGGATCTCGCCGTCGATGTGTTTCGTCTCGAGGTTCTCGTCCATGAACTCCGGCATCAGGTGCCGGCGGTTCGAGGTGGCGTAGATCAGCACGTTCTCGGCGCTGCCGGCGATGGAGCCGTCGAGCGCCACCTTGAGCGACTTGTAGCCCGCGTCCGACGCCTCGAACGAGAGGTCGTCGCAGAACACGACGAAGCGCTCGCGGCGATCGGCCACCAGGTCCACGATGTCGGGCAGGTCCACGAGGTCGCGCTTGTCGACCTCGATCAGCCGCAGGCCCTTCGAGGCGAACTCGGCGAGCGCCGCCTTCACGAGCGAGCTCTTTCCGGTGCCGCGCGCCCCGGTGAGCAGCACGTTGTTGGCGGGCTTGCCGGCCACGAACTGCGCGGTGTTCTCGCGCACGCGCCGCTTCTGCTCGTCGATGTCCC
>JBBQBW010000107.1:0-7390 GCA_038318025.1 Burkholderiales bacterium
GGAAGTTCTCCGCCCGCGCGGTGAGCACGAAGGGCACCGGCAACGCGCGTGCCGCCTCCACCGCGGCGGCGATGCGCTCCGCCGCCTGCGCGAGGCCATAGATGGGATGGGCGGCGTTGCCGCTTGCGTCCTCGATGGAGCCGCCGGCAAGCCCGGCGTCGGCCGCGAGGCGAATGGTGCGGGCTACCTCCCCCGGCGCGTCGCCGAAGCCGCGCTCGAGGTCCGCGGAGACCGGGATATCCACCGCCTCGACGATGAGTCGCGCGTGGGCGAGCGCCTCCTCCCGCGTGACGTTGCCATCGCGCCGGCCCAGCACGCCGGCACATGCGCCGCTGGAAGTGGCCAGCGCCGCGAAGCCCAGGCCGGCGAGGAGCCGGGCAGACCCCGCGTCGTAGGGATTGGGGATGACGAAAATTCCCGCAGCGTGCAGGCGGCGGAACTCGGCGAACTTTGCCTCCGGGGCGGCCACGGTGAGCGCCTAGCGCGCCAGCGCGTTGACCAACACCAGGACCAAGACGGCGATGCCGGAGATGAGATTCTGCGTGCGATAGTTCATGGCAATTCCTTCAGGTTCTTGAAGTAACGAAAGATGACGTCGAGGGCGAAGCCGCGCGCCTGCAGGAAACGCACCTGCCGCGCCTTCTCCTTTTCGTTGCCCGGTGGCGCCTTGAAGCGACTGGCCCAAACGCGCTCGATGCTCGATGCCCCGTCGTCCCCGGCGGCGCGGAAGCCGGCCTCGATGGACTCCGCGTCGACGCCGCGGGCACGCAGCTCCTGCGCGAGGCGCAACGGACCGAAGCGCCGCGACCGGGCGCGGATGGCGTGCTCGGCGTAACGGGAATCGGATAACCAGCCCCGGGCCGCGAGGTCGTCGAGGACGGCCTCGAGGTTCTCCCCCTCCACCAGCGTGGGGGCGAGCTTGCGCCGGAGCTCTTCACGGGAATGTTCTCGCCTCGCAAGAAAACGCATGGCCCGGGCGCGCAGCGAAGGAGCCGGCCGAGGAGCGCCGCGTTGGGCGGCGGGTTGCTTGGACGACATGAACGCCCAGGCCATGCGATGAGCGGCGACGAAGAAACGCTTTTGACTAGTCGGCCTGGGCCAGGGAAGCGTCGACCGGCATGCCGCCGGCGATGCCCACGGCCTCGCGGATCTTGGCCTCGATTTCGACCGCGATGTGCGGATTTTCCTTGAGGTATTCGCGGGCGTTGTCCTTGCCCTGGCCGATCTTCTCGCCACCATAGGCGTACCAGGCGCCGGACTTCTCGACGATGCGGTGGTTGACCCCCATCTCGATGATCTCGCCCTCGCGGGAGATGCCCTCGTTGTAGAGGATGTCGAAATCCGCGGTTTTGAACGGGGGTGCGACCTTGTTCTTCACGACCTTGACGCGGGTTTCGTTGCCGATGACCTCCTCGCCCTTCTTGATCGAGCCGATGCGGCGGATGTCGAGGCGCACCGAGGCGTAGAACTTGAGCGCGTTGCCGCCGGTAGTGGTTTCGGGGTTGCCGAACATCACGCCGATTTTCATGCGGATCTGGTTGATGAAGATCACCAGCGTGTTGGAGCGCTTGATGTTGGCGGTGAGCTTGCGCAGCGCCTGGCTCATGAGGCGGGCCTGCAGGCCCATTTGCGGCTCGCCCATCTCGCCCTCGATCTCGGCCTTGGGCGTGAGCGCTGCGACCGAATCGATCACCACGCAGTCGACGGAGGCCGAGCGCACCAGCATGTCGGCGATTTCGAGGGCCTGCTCGCCGTTGTCGGGCTGCGAGAGCAGCAGCTCGGAAGTATCGACGCCCAGGCGCTGGGCGTATTGCGGGTCGAGCGCGTGCTCGGCATCGATGAAGGCGGCGGTGCCGCCCAGCTTCTGGATGTTGGCGATGACCTGGAGGGTGAGCGTGGTCTTGCCCGACGACTCGGGGCCGTAGATCTCGACCACGCGGCCGCGGGGAAGCCCACCCACGCCGAGGGCCATGTCGAGGCCGAGGGAGCCGGTGGAGACCACCTGGATGCCCTTTTCCACGTCGGCATCGCCCATCTTCATGATGGAACCCTTGCCGAACTGCTTCTCGATCTGGGAGAGGGCGGCCTGCAGGGCCTTGGCCTTGTTTTCGTCCATTTTGCTGGGGGCTTCAGAGGTGGGGCTGGAGATGACTTTGAGCATTTGAATTATCCCATCAATGAGTTGTTGGTTACGGTGGATAGGAGCTTGGGGGTCCCTGGGCTCATGGGATGAGCTAGCGCGTTCTTCGCACCAGCCCCGCCATCACGCCGAAGATCTCCAACCGCCCGCGGGGGCGGATGACCGGGTAGGCCTTGTTCGCCGGCCTCAAGACGAACTGGGTCTTTTCCCGCTCGAGGAATTTCACGGTGAACTCGTTATCAACGATCGCCACGACGATGTCGCCGACGTTGGCGTTGGGTTGCTGCTCGACCACCAGCAGGTCGCCTTCGTGGATGCCGGCATCCACCATCGAATCGCCCTTGACCCGCACCAGCGAGGTCTTCGAGGGCACGCGGACCAGGAAGTCGTCGATGGTGATGAGGTCGTAACCCTCCGAGACAGCCGGGTTGGGCAGGCCCGCCTGGACCGTGGAATCGGCCAGGCGCCGCTCGAAGAAGCGCCCGCCGGGCTTCAACTGCTTGTCGGGCGTCCAATCCAGGTAGCCCGCCTCCTCGAAGCGCTTGACACACTCCGACACCCACGACTTGGCCGAGATGCCCCACAGCGAGGCGAGCACGGAATAGGACGGGATGACCTTCTGCTCGGCGTAGTAGTCCTGGAGCTTTTCCAGGTACGTGGGGTCGAGCACGGGCTTCTGGGAATTCAACGCCATGGCGGGCCTGGGGATGACAAGCGGTTTAACCGAACACTCGTTCGGTAAGCTACCGAACGAGTGTTCGGTTGTCAAGCGCCCGAACGAGTGTTCGGTTGTCCGGGCCCTAGGGCGGCCGCGGGGCCCTCGCCCATCAGGTCGATCAGCCCCTGCAGCGCCACCGCCACCGCTTGGCGCCGGATCTCGACGCGGTCGCCCTTGAAGCGGAACACCCTCGCCTGCACCAGCCCGGCGCGCACGCCCCAGGCGAACCACACGGTTCCCACCGGCTTGGAGCGCGAGCCCCCGGTGGGCCCGGCGATGCCGGTGATGGAAACGCTCACGATGGCGGGGCTGTTGGCGAGCGCGCCCTCGGCCATGGCGATGGCCACGGGGCGACTCACCGCGCCGTTGTTCATCAGGATGCGCGCGGGCACCCCCAGGAGCTCGCGCTTCGCGGTGTTGCTGTAGGTGACGAAGCCGCGGTCGAACCACATGGCGCTGCCGGAGACGCGGGTGATCGCCGCGGCCGCCCCTCCCCCGGTGCAGGATTCCGCGGTGGCGATCACCACCCCGGGGTGGCGCTTGCAAGCGCGCCCCAGGCGCTCGGCGATCTCGGTGATGTCGTCTTCGCTGATCATGTCCCCTCGCGTCCGCGGTCCCCGTACTGGTCGCGCTCGCGGAATCCGTAGCTGCGATAGAGCTCGATGGCTGCGGCGTTGCCCGCCTCTACCTGCAGATAGGCATGGCGCGCGCCGAGTTCCCAGGCGCAGCGCAGCAAGGCCCCGACCAGCCGCCGCGCGTGGCCGCGCCGGCGCGCTTCAGGGTGCGTCACGATATCGAAGAGCCCGGCGCAATCGCCCTCGACCACGGTGAGGCCGGTGGCCACCACTTCTCCGCTATCGCGCAACGCCAGCGGTCGCTTGGCGAGCGGCATGGCTTCGAGCCGCGCACGGTGCGCGGCCGCCTGGGGCGCCGCAGAGCCCCGCAGGCCCGCCACTGCCTCGATCCAACCGGCGAGCGGCTCGGCCTCCCAGGTGGGCAGCCGCGCGCATCCGGGATCGATCACCGCGCCCTGCACCGAGGTCGACTCGAAGCGGGCAAAGCCCCGATCCTCGAGGTCGCGATCGAGCGCGGCAGGCTGGCAGAAGGGTGTCATGCGAAACAGCAGGGGCAGGCCCGCGCCGTGATAGAGGGCCTGGCAATGGCCGACCTTCTCGTCGAGTGGCAGCGCCGAAGGATAAAAGGCGTTGACCGAGCGCGCGCGCTTGGCCTTGCCCGGGGCGAGGCGCACGATCCAGCCGTCGTAGAGGAGCTGCCCCGGTGGCGCCGAGGAGTTGAGCGAGAGCTCCTCCAGACGCCGGTCGTCCGGACCGCTCATGCCCTGAGGCGCTTGCCCGTGGCGGTGTCGAAGAAGAAGATCTTGCCGGGGCGCACGGAGAACATCATGGAGGCGCCGATGCGCGGGGTCTGGTGGCCATCGACGCGCGCGACCAGGGTGCCGGCGCCGACGATTCCATGGACCAGCGAATCCGCGCCCAGCGCCTCGACGGTCTCGACCTTGAAGCGGAACATCGGGCCCGCCGCTTCGCCGGAAACCAGGTGCTCGGGACGAACGCCCACGGTCACCTTGTCGGGCGCCACGGCGCGCAGCTCCGCCGGGATCGCCACCCGGATTCCGCCGCCCAGGTCCACTTCGTCGCCCTGGCGCGTGCCGGGCACGAAGTTCATCGCCGGGGAGCCGATGAATCCCGCCACGAAGATGGAGTTGGGGTCGTCGTAGACATCGATGGGACGCCCCACCTGCTCGACGATGCCGAGGTTCATCACGATCATGCGGTCGGCGAGCGTCATCGCCTCCACCTGGTCGTGGGTGACGAAGATGCTGGTGGTGCGAAGCTCCCGGTGCAGCTTCTGGATCTCGAGGCGCATCTGCACGCGCAGCTTGGCGTCCAGGTTGGAGAGCGGCTCGTCGAACAGGAACGCGGCGGGCTCGCGCACGATCGCGCGCCCCATCGCGACCCGCTGGCGCTGGCCGCCGGAAAGGGCGCGGGGCTTCCTGTCGAGGAAGGCGCCCAGCTCGAGGATCTTGGCCGCGCGCTGCACGCGCGTGTCGATGTCGGCCTTGGAGAACTTGCGGATGCGCAGCCCGTAGGCCATGTTGTCGTACACGCTCATGTGGGGATAAAGCGCGTAGTTCTGGAACACCATCGCGATGTTGCGGTCCTTGGGCTCGACCTCGTTCACCACCTTGCCCGCAATCGCGATCTCGCCCTCGGTGATGGTCTCGAGGCCCGCGATCATCCTGAGCAGCGTCGACTTGCCGCAGCCCGAGGGGCCGACGATCACGATGAACTCGCCGTCGGCGATCGTGACGTTCACGCCATGGATCACCTGCAGGGCCTTGGTGTAGCTCTTCTTGACGTCCTTGAGGACTATTTCAGCCATGGTGTCTTTGTTTGGCGCTGTTGAGCGGCCGTCGTCCGCTCCAACGGCCTTCGTGATGTCGATTGAATGTTCGGACGTTCATTTCATTTCTCGGTTTCCACGAGGCCCTTCACGAACCATTTCTGCATCAGGATCACCACCAGCGCCGGCGGCACGAGCGCGAGCATCGCGGTGGCCATGATGAGGTTCCACTCGTTCGAGGCGTCGCCGCCCGCGATCATGCGCTTGATGCCGATCACCACCGTGTACATCGACTCCTGGCTGGTGATGAGCAGCGGCCAGAGGTACTCGTTCCAGCCGACGATGAAGAGGATCACGAAGAGGGCGGCCATGCTGGTCTTGGAAAGCGGCAGCACCACGTCCCAGAAGAAGCGCAGCGGTCCCGCGCCGTCGATGCGCGCCGCCTCGGCGAGCTCGTCGGGAATGGTGAGGAAGAACTGCCTGAAGAGGAAGGTCGCCGTGGCCGAGGCGATGACCGGCAGGATGAGCCCCGCGTACGAATCAAGCAGGCCCAGGTCGGAAGCGACCTTGAACGTGGGGATGATCCGAACCTCGATGGGCAGCATCAGGGTCACGAAGATCATCCAGAAGAAGAAGTTGCGCAACGGGAAGCGGAAATAGACGATCGCGAAGGCCGACAGGATCGAGATCGCGATCTTGCCGATCGCCACCCCGAGCGCCATCACCAGGCTGTTGAACAGCATCGTTCCCACGGGCGCCGACGACCCCTTCTCCGAGCCCGAGGTGAGCACCTGGGTGTAGTTCTTGATCGTCTGGTCGCCGGGCACGAGCGGCATCGGCACGTTGACGATCTCCTCGTAGGTGAGCGTCGAGGCGACGAACGTCACGTAGAGCGGGAAGGCGACCAGGATCACGCCCAGGATCAGGATCGCGTGGGCGAGGAAGTCGAGCCAGGGCCGGTTCTCTACCATGGTCTATCGGCTCGTTCCCCGGCCATGCATCTCAGTACTGGACCTTCTTCTCGACAAAGCGGAACTGCACCACCGTGAGCAGGATCACGATGATCATGAGGATCACCGACTGCGCGGCCGAGCTGCCCAGGTCGGCCGCCTTCACACCGTCGTGGTACACCTTGTAGACCAGGATCTGCGTAGCACCCGCCGGCCCGCCCTGGGTCGTCGCGTCCACCACGCCGAAGGTGCCGAAGAACGCGTACACGATGTTGATCACCAGCAGATAGAACGTCACCGGCGAGAGCAGCGGGAACACCACGGTGCGGAAGCGGTGGAAGGGGGTGGCGCCGTCGATGGCCGCGGCTTCGAGCAGCGAGCGCGGGATCGACTGCAACCCCGCCAGGAAGAAGAGGAAGTTGTAGCTGATCTGCTTCCAGGTCGCCGCGACCACGATCAGCAGCATCGCCTGGTCGCCGTTCACGATCCAGTTCCAGTCGATCCCGAAGCGCTTCAGGAAGTAGGTCGCGATGCCGATCGAGGGCGCGAAGATGAAGGCCCACAGGATCCCGGCGATGGCGGGCGCCACCGCGTAGGGCCAGATGAGCAGCGTCTTGTAGGCGAGCGCCCCGCGCAGGACATGGTCGGCCATGACCGCGAGGACCAGGGAGATCGCGATGCCCGACACCGCCACCAGCGTGCTGAAGATGGCGGTGATGCGGAAAGAGTCGAGGTAGTGGGAATCCTTCAGCAGCTCGGCGTAGTTCTGGAACCACACGAAGGTGCTCGAGAGCCCGAACGGGTCCTGCACCAGGAACGACCAGTACACCGCCTGGAGCGCCGGCCAGAAGAAGAAGATGACCGTGACCGCGATCTGCGGCGCGAGCAGCAGGTAGGGCAGCCACTTCGACTGGAAAACTACGCGTTTTTCCATTGCTTCAGGCCATCGCCTCTCGGTCCCGCGCCGGCGTTGATCGGCAAGTCCGAGCCAACGCCGGCAGCTGATCCCACGCCGGACGCGAATGCGCCCGGCGTCAGGACTCAGCTCTTGTTGGCGGCTTCGAACTTGCGCAGCACCTCGTTGCCGCGCTTCACCGCTTCATCCAGCGCGGCTTTCGGCTCCTTCTTGCCCGAGAACACGGCCTCCATCTCCTCCTCGATCACCTCGCGGCCCTGCACGAAGTTGCCGAAGCGCAGGCCCTTCGAGTTCGCCGTCGG
>JBBQBW010000108.1:0-7375 GCA_038318025.1 Burkholderiales bacterium
GGCCGGACCGAATCGTCGTCGGCAGTGACGACGAGCGCGGAACCGCGGTCATGCGGCAGCTGTATGCGCCGTTCGAACGCAATCGGTCGAAGCTGATGGTGATGGACGTCGCCTCGGCCGAACTGACCAAGTACGCCGCCAACGCGATGCTTGCCACGCGCATCTCGTTCATGAACGAGCTGGCGCTGCTCGCCGAGAAGCTCGGCGCCGACATCGAGCACGTGCGCCGCGGCATCGGCAGCGACCCGCGCATCGGCTACCACTTCCTCTATCCCGGCGCGGGCTTCGGCGGCTCGTGTTTCCCCAAGGACGTGCAGGCCCTGCTGCGCACCGGCCATGAGAACGGCCTCGAGCTGAAGGTCGTGGGCGCGGTGCAGGAGGCCAACGAGCGCCAGAAGGGTGTCCTCGCCGAGAAGATCGCGAAGCGCTTCGGAGCCGACCTCGCGGGCCGCACGTTCGCGCTGTGGGGCCTCGCCTTCAAGCCCAACACCGACGACATGCGCGAGGCGCCCAGCCGCATCGTCATCGCCGCACTCCTCGAGGCCGGGGCGCGCGTCGTGGCGTACGACCCGGTCGCCATGGAAGAGGCCCGGCACCTCTACGGCAGCGAGAAGCGGGTGGTGTTCGCGGCGAGCGCCTTGGATGCCGCCAGGGACGCCGACGCGCTGGTGATCATCACCGAGTGGAAGGCGTTCCGAAGCCCGGACTTCGACGAACTGAAGGCGGTGATGAAGACCCCGGTGATTTTCGACGGGCGCAACCTCTACGAGCCGCCGGTGGTGCGCTCCCACGGATTCGAGTACCACCCCATCGGGCGGCCCGCGGGCAAATGAAGCTCCCGGACTTTTCCCGCGCGAAGGTGCTGGTGGCCGGCGACGTGATGCTGGACCGCTACTGGTTCGGCGACGTGAGCCGCATCTCTCCCGAGGCGCCGGTGCCGGTGGTGCTGGTGAGGCGCGCCGAGGAGCGCCCGGGCGGTGCCGCCAACGTGGCGCGCAACGTGACTGCCCTGGGAGGCGGGGCCACGCTGCTCTCGGTGGTGGGAGCCGACGAGGCGGCAGGGACGCTCGAGAAGCTGCTCGCCGCCGATCGCGTCCGCACGTCGCTGCATCGCGACCCGGAGCTTTCCACGACGGTGAAGCTGCGCGTGATCGGCCAGCAGCAGCAGCTGCTGCGCATCGACTTCGAGCGCATGCCGAGCCACGAGGTGCTGGCGGCGAAGCTCGACGAATACGAGCGGCTGGTGAGCGAGGCCGACGCGGTGGTGCTCTCCGATTACGGCAAGGGCGGGCTCGCCCACGTGGAGCGGATGATCGCCGCCGCGCGCCGGCTGGGAAAGCCGGTGCTGGTGGACCCGAAGGGTGCTGACTACGCGCGCTATCGCGGCGCCACGCTGCTCACCCCGAACCGCTCCGAATTCCGCGAGGTGGTGGGGCAGTGGAAGGACGAGGCCGACCTCGCGCGCCGCGCGCAGCGCCTGCGCCAGGAGCTGGAGCTTGACGCCCTCATCGTCACCCGCAGCGAGGAGGGCATGACGCTCTTCACCGCCGAGGAGAGCCGGCACGAGCACACCCGCGCGCGCGAGGTGTTCGACGTGAGCGGCGCGGGCGACACCGTCATCGGCACCCTCGCGCTGATGGTGGCGGCGGGCGCGGACCTGCACGCCGCGATGCGTGTGGCCAACCATGCCGCCGGGATCGTCGTCGGCAAGCTCGGCACCGCCGTCGTGCATCCGGAGGAGCTCGCCGCGAGCCTCTCCGCAACCCCCGAGGCCTGACCCATGAGCCTGATCGTCACCGGCGCCGCCGGATTCATCGGTTCCAACCTGGTGCGCGCGCTGAACCTGCGCGGCATCGTCGACATCGTCGCGGCGGACAACCTCGCGCGCGCCGACAAGGTGGCGAACCTCGCCGACCTCGAGATCGCCGACTTCATCGACAAGCGTGACCTGCTGGCGCGGCTGGAGGCAGGCGCCGGAGATGGCGCCACCGCCGTGCTGCACCAGGGTGCCTGTTCCGACACCATGGAGACCGATGGGCGCTACATGATGGAGAACAACTACCAGTACTCCATCGCGCTGATGGACTGGTGCCAGGCGCGGCGCGTGCCGTTCATCTACGCCTCCTCGGCATCGGTGTACGGGGCCGGGCGCACCTTTCGCGAGGCGCGCGAGCACGAAGCGCCGCTCAACGTGTACGGCTACTCCAAGTTCCTGTTCGACCAGGTGGTGCGGCGGCGGCTGGCCGATCGCACCGCCCAGGTGGCGGGCTTCCGCTACTTCAACGTCTACGGCCCGCGCGAGGCCCACAAGGCGCGCATGGCTTCGGTAGCCTTCCATTTCTACAACCAGTACCTGGCGGAGGGACGCGTGAAGCTCTTCGAAGGCAGCGACGGCTACGGCCCGGGCGAGCAGATCCGCGACTTCATCGCGGTGGAGGACGTGGTGCGCGTGAACCTGCACTTCCTCGACCATCCGGAGCTCTCGGGGATCTTCAACGTCGGCACCGGGCGCGCCCAGAGTTTCAACGACGTGGCCTGCGCCACGGCCAACGCGATCCGCCGCGCCCGCGGCGAGAAGCCGCTGGACCTGGCGGGATTGCGCGACGCGGGAGCGATCGCCTACGTGCCGTTCCCGGCGCAGCTGGTGGGCAAGTACCAGAGCTTCACCCAGGCCGACGTGTCGGCGCTGCGCGCCACCGGCTACGAGCATCCGTTCCTGTCGGTGGAGGAGGGCGTCGATCGTTACGTCCGCTCGCGCCTGGAGGCAGCGCCATGAAACGCTTCGCCGCCTTGCTGGTGCTGGCAACCCTCAGCGCCTGCGCTCCATCGGCCGGGAAGCTCGCCCCGACCGCGCCCGAGCCGCGCGAGACCCTGGGAACGCTGCCGCTTCGCAACGCCGATTTCGAGGCGCCGTTGCGCGCCCAGAACCACTGCGCCGAGCGCTGGGATTGCAGCGCCCACGCCGATCCGGGCTCATACACCTTCCGCCTCGACACCGCCAAGCCCTTCAAGGGTGCCCACAGCCTGTGCATCGACCGCATCGGCAAGGAGCCCTGGGCCACGGTCACGCAGGCGGTGCGCGACGCGAGCCTCGCCGGCAAGGTCCTGCGGCTTTCGATGGCGGTGCGGCTGGAGGGCGTGACCGGCGAAGGGGCCGGCCCCTGGGTGCTGCTGCACGGCCCCGGCGGCCGCAACCTCAAGCACGACCAGAAGCTGTCGAAGGGCACGCGTGATTGGGAGCGCACGTCCATCGATATCGCCGTGCTGCAGGGCACGGACATCGTGGAGATCGGCGCGACCCTCGAGGGCCCGGGGCGGGTGTGTATCGACGAGGTGCGGCTGGAAACCGTCGACGTGCGCTAAGGCCTTGTATAATCGGCGCGTTTCGCCATTCGGTGGGGCAACAAGGGGAGAACAAGATGAAGAAGCTGATGGTGTTGCTGGCGGCGCTGCTCGCCTATGCCGGCATGGCCTTCGCGGCGGTGAACATCAATTCCGCGACGAAGGAGCAACTCGAAGCGTTGAACGGCATCGGCCCGGTGAAAGCCCAGGCCATCATCGATTACCGCACCAAGAACGGCCGCTTCAAGATGCTCGACGACCTGAAGAAGGTCGACGGCATCGGCGACGCGACGTTCGAGAAGATCCGCGCCGACGTGAGCCTCACGGGGACCACCACGGCTCCCGCGGGGTCGAAGACCTCGGCCGCGGCACCGAAGCCCACGCCCGCGCCGAGGGCGGATGCGAAGCCGGCGCCCGCCCCGACGGCACCCGTGACGAAGGCCGATGGCAAGGCCGCTTCGGCGCCTGCTGCGCCCGCGCCAAAGGCGGATGCCAAGGCGGACGTGAAGAAAGCCGACGCCAAGGCTGACGAGAAGAAAGCCGCCGCCGACAAAAAAGCGGCCGACAAGAAAGCCGCTGCGGAAGAGAAGAAGGCCGCTGCCGACAAGAAGGCCGCCGAAGCGAAGAAGTAGGGCCGGGGGTCCGGCCGCACGAGCCCCGCCCCGGCGGGGCTTTTGTTTCAAGGGAACGCGACACATGCAGCACACGCTCGAGACCTTCGTCGGCAACACGCCCCTGGTGCGGCTGCAGCGCATCCCCGGGGCCACTTCCAACGTGTTGCTGGCCAAGCTGGAGGGCAACAACCCCGCCGGCTCGGTGAAGGACCGGCCCGCGCTCTCGATGGTCATGGGCGCGGAGCGCCGCGGCGAGATCAAGCCCGGTGACACGCTGATCGAGGCCACCAGCGGCAACACCGGCATCGCGCTCGCGATGGTGGCGGCGATGCGCGGCTACCGGATGGTGCTGGTGATGCCGGAGCACCTCTCCATCGAGCGCCGCCAGACCATGGCGGCCTTCGGCGCGCAATTCGTCCTCACCCCGGAGAAGGGCGGCATGGAGCTCGCCCGCGACACCGCCGAGCGCATGCGCGATGCGGGCGAGGGCACGATCCTCGACCAGTTCGCCAACCCCGACAACCCGCTCGCCCACTACACCGGCACCGGCCCCGAGATCTGGCGCGACACCGAGGGCAGGGTGACCCACTTCGTCGCCACCATGGGCACCACCGGCACGCTGATGGGCTGCTCCAGGTTCCTGAAGGAGAAGAACCCGGCGATCACCATCGTGGGCGTGCAGCCGAAGGACGGCGCCTCGGTGCCCGGCATCCGCAAGTGGCCCGAGGCCTACCTGCCCAGGATCTTCGAGCGCCCGCGCGTCGACCGCATCATCGAGGTGAGCCAGGACGAGAGCGAGGAGATGACGCGCCGCCTCGCCCGCGAGGAGGGCATCTTCGCCGGCATCTCGTCCGGCGGCGGCCTCGCCGCGGCGATGCGGCTCTCGGCCGAAGTGAAGGACGCGGTGATCGTGCATATCGTGTGCGACCGCGGCGACCGCTATCTCTCCACCGGCGTCTTTCCCGCATGACCATGACCCCTACCCTCGTCTTCGACATCGAGACCATCCCCGACATCGAGGGGCTGCGCCGCGTGTGGGACCTGGCGCCGGAAGTGAGCGACGCGGGCGTCTTCGAGCTCGTGTCGCAGCGCCGCCGCCAGGCTACGGGCAACGACTTCCTCCCCGCCCACGTGCAGCGCGTCGTCGCCATTTCCTGCGCGCTGAGGAGCGACGACGGCATGCGCGTCTGGTCGCTCGGCACGCCGCAGGATTCCGAAGCCGACATGGTGCGGCGCTTCTTCGACGGCATCGAGAAATACACGCCGCAGCTGGTGAGCTGGAACGGCGCAGGCTTCGACCTGCCGGTGCTGCACTACCGCGCGCTGGTGCACGGCATTCCCGGTTGCTGCTACTGGGACCAGGGTGAGAACGACCGCGAGTTCAAGTTCAACAACTACCTCTCGCGCTTCCACGCGCGCCACACGGATTTGATGGACGTGATCGCGGGCTACCAGAACCGCGCCTGGGCGCCGCTCACCGAGATCGCGGTGCTTTGCGGGCTGCCGGGCAAGCTCGGCATGGATGGCTCGCAGGTGTATGGCGCGTGGCAGCGGGGCGAGATCGGGGCGATTCGTGACTACTGCGAGACCGACGTGGCCAACACCTATCTCCTGTGGCTGCGGTTCCAGCTGGTGCGCGGGATGCTCAACGCGCAGGCGTACGAGCGCGAGGTTGGGGTGTTCCGCGAGTGGCTGGGGCAGCAGCAGTCGGCGCACTGGCGCGAATTCTCGGCGGCGTGGGTGGCGCGCTGAGGGTGGGTGACGCGCCGAGGGAGTTCTCACCACGGAGACACGGAGAACACGGGGGTGGCACGGAGGAAAACAAGACGGCTGGGTTTCGCGTCCATGGTTGCCGCAGCCACGAACAGCCGCATTTCCTTTCTCCGTGCCACTCCCGTGTTCCCTGTGTTGCTCCGTGGCGAACCTACTGCCTGCTCTTGAACGGTGACCGCTCGTTCAACTCATCGACGTAAGCGGAGATCTGCGCCCCCTCGCGCTCCAGGTAATCGTCGATCGCGCGCTCGAAAGCCGGGTGCGCCAGCCAGTGGAAGGACTTCGTAGGCTCGGGCATGAACCCCCGCGCATGCTTGTGCTCCCCTTGCGCGCCGCCCTCGAAGAGCGGGATCTTGCGCTCGATGCAGAACTCGATCGCCTGGTAGTAGCAAGCCTCGAAGTGCAATCCCGGCACGTGCTCCGTGGATCCCCAGTAGCGCCCGTAGAGCGCGTGCGGGCCGAAGAGATCGAGGGCGGCAGCGATGGGCCGGCCGTCGCGCTCGGCGATCACCAGCAGCACGTTGCCGGGCATGCGCTCGGTGAGCATCGCGAAGAAGCCGCGCGTGAGGTACGGGGTCGAGCGGTGCGCGCGGTAGGTGCGCCGGTAGCACGCGGTGAAGAAGTCCCAGTCGGCCGTGGTGGCCTCGTGCCCCGTCGCGCGGCGCAGCGTGACGCCGGCCGCCGCCACGCGCTTGCGCTCCTGCCGCACCTTCTTGCGCTTGTCGTGGGAGAAGGCGGCGAGGAAGTCGTCGAAGCTGGCGTAGCCCGGGTTGCGCCAGTGGAACTGCACGCCCGAGCGTTCCATGAGTCCCAGGGCGCGCAGCGCGTCCGCGTCCTCGTCGCGGGGAAAGAGCACGTGCAGCGACGAGACGCCGGAGGTGCGTGCGGTCTCGAGCAGGGCCGCGGCGAGCTCGGCGCGCACCGCCGGGTCCTCGGCGAGGAGCCGCGCGCCCGTGGCGGGGGTGAACGGGACCGCGGCGAGGAGCTTGGGGTAGTACTCGAGCCCGTGGCGCTCGTGGGCATCGGCCCAGGCCCAGTCGAACACGTATTCGCCGTACGAGTGGGCCTTGACATAGAGGGGCACCGCGCCCTCGAGGCGCTGGCCCTCCCAGGAGGTGAGATAACGCGGCGCCCAGCCGCTCGCGGGGGCGGCGCAGCCACTGGCGTGGAGGCTGTCGAGGAAGGCATGGGCGAGGGTCGGGTTGCCGCCGGCCAGCGCATCCCATCGCCTCGGGTCCACGGCATCCAGCGACTCGAGGATTCGGAGTGTCCGGGGCACGGGGTGGGGGACCCTATAATCGCAGTCCCTCGGGCCATTCTACCTGTCGCTCCATGAAGATCGCGGTCGCGCAGATCAACACCACCGTCGGCGACTTCGCCGGCAACGCCGCACGCATCCGCGCGGCCGTCGATGCGGCGCGCGCCGCGGGGGCGAAGCTGGTGGTAACCCCGGAAATGGCGTTGTCGGGCTACCCCGCCGAGGACCTGTGGCTGCGCGACGACTTCTGCGACCAGTGCACCGGAGAGCTGATGAAGCTGGCGCCGTACTGCCTCGACGTGGCGCTGGTGGTGGGTTATCCCCATCGCGAGGGCCGCACGCGCTACAACGCGCTCGCCGTGATCCGCAACGGCCGCATCGAGGCGTT
>JBBQBW010000109.1:0-7352 GCA_038318025.1 Burkholderiales bacterium
GGCGATCGTGCAGCACCTGACCGCCATGAGCATCGACAAGATCGCGGTGTTCTACCAGAACGACGCCTACGGCCAGGCGGGCCTCGCCGGCGTGGAGCGCGCGTTGAAGAAGCGCAACATGCAGGTGGCCGGCAAGGGAACCGTCGAGCGCAACACCGTGGAAGTGAAGAAGGCGGTGGAGGAGATGGTGAAGGCCAAGCCCCAGGCGATCGTGATGATCAGCGCCTACAAGTCCTGCGCCGCGTTCATCCTGCAGATGAAGAAGGCGGGCGCCACGCCCACCTTCTGGAACGTCTCCTTCGTTGGCAGCAAGGCGCTGGCGAAGGAGCTGGACAAGGAAGGCCGCGGGGTGCAGATCTCGCAGGTGGTGCCCTTCCCCTGGAACAGCTCGGTCCAGGTGGTGAAGGAATACCGCAAGGCCGCGGAGGAGGCGAAGGTGGAGCCCGGCTTCGGCACGCTCGAGGGCTACCTCGCGGCGAAGGTCACTTCCGAAGCGCTGCGCCGCGCGGGGCGCGGGCTCACGCGCGACACTTTCATCAAGGCGCTGGAATCGATGGGCGAATACGACGCGGGGGGGTTCAAGGTGTCGTATTCACCGACCAATCACAATGGGTCGACGTTTGTCGACCTGACGATCATCTCGCGGGAGCAGAGGTTCGTTCGGTAGGGCTGCGATCGACGGCGTCGTGAATCAAGGACGTCGCGCTCACCACGGACACGGGGAACACGGAGGGGCACGGAGTGGCACGGAGAAAGGTTGCGGGTATCACTGGCGATGGTTGCCGCAGCCACGAACACAAGACACGCTTTTTCCGTGATCCTCCGTGATCCTCCGTGTTCGCCGTGTCCCCCATGTCCCCCGTGGTTAAGGCGGCGTCCCTACTTGCGACGCCACTCCGTAATTCCGCCGGGCTTGTCTTCCAGCACGATCCCCGCAGCCTCCAGCTCGTTGCGAATGACGTCCGCCGCCGCGTAGTCCTTCGACTTCTTGGCGGCATTGCGCGCGGCGACTTTCGCGTCGACATCCAGCAGGCCGGTGCTGCCGCCCTTGAGGAACATCTCCGGGTCGGCCTGCAGGAGGCCAATGGTGCCTGCCAATGCCTTCAGCAGTCCCGCGGCTTCCGGCGAGCGCAGGCGGTTCACTTCGCTCCGCAGCTCGTGCAGCGCGGCGAAGGCGACCGGCGTATCGAAGTCGTCATCCATCGCGGCACGGAAGCGTTCCGCGATGGGGTGCGACCAGTCGACCCCCGCCTGCGCGGGGGTGACGGGAGGCGCCGGTGGTACCTCAGGCGCCGGTGGTACCTCAGGCGCCGGGGGCACCTCGCGCAGCGCGGTGTAGAAGCCGCGCAGGGTGTTGCCCGCATCCTCGAGCGCTTCCCAGGTGTAGTTCACCTCGCTGCGGTAGTGCGCGCGGATGAGGAAGAAACGCAGCTGCTCGCCGCCCTGCACCGGGTCCAGCTTGTCGAGCACGTCGCGCGTGGTGAAGAAGTTGCCCAGCGACTTCGACATCTTCTCCGCGTCGATGTTGAGGAAAGCGTTGTGCATCCAGTAGTTGGCGAACGTGTGGCCGAGCGCGCCCTCGCTCTGGGCGATCTCGTTCTCGTGGTGCGGGAACTGCAAGTCCCAGCCGCCGCCGTGGATATCGAAGGGCGTGCCGAGCTCGCTGTGCGACATGGCCGAGCACTCGATGTGCCAGCCCGGGCGGCCGGAGCCGAACGGCGAGTCCCACGACATCTCGCCTTCCTTCGCCGACTTCCACAACACGAAGTCGAGTGGGTCGCGCTTGGTGGTGTCCACCGCCACGCGCTCGCCGGAGCGCAGCTCGTCCAGGTTGCGCCGCGAGAGCTTGCCGTAGCCCTCGAAGTTGCGCACCGAATAGCACATGTCGCCGTTGCCGGCCTTGTAGGCGAGGCCCTTGGCCTCGAGCATGCCGATCATCTCGAGCATCGGCGCGATGTAGCGCGTGGCGCGCGGCTCGCGGTCGGGCTTGGCAAGCCCCAGGCGCGCGCAATCGTGGTCGAGCGCGGCGATCATGCGGGCGGTGAGGGCCTCGATGCCCTCGCCGGACTCGCGCGCGCGATCCATGATCTTGTCGTCCACGTCGGTCACGTTGCGTACGTAGGTGACCTCATAGCCGCTGGCGCGCAGCCAGCGCTGCACCATGTCGAACGCGCTGAAGGACCTGGCGTTGCCGATGTGGAAGTAGTCGTATACGGTAGGTCCGCACACGTACATGCCGACTTTACCGGGCGTGCGCGGGACGAAAGCTTCCTTCTTGCGGGTGAGCGTGTTGTGGATCTGCAGTCGGTCCATGGGATTCGCGCGGTCGGGCCGCGGAGGTGCTTCGGGATTGGATTTCCGCGGCGCGGGCCGCGGGGGCTGAATAGACTACGCGGGCGAGCTTCGACAGCTCAGCGCGTTGTTAAGCCCCCCGAAGGCAGGTAGAATATTGTTTCTCATTAAATTCAATCAATTATAACACGATGCTGCACCGCTTCCAGTGGCAGGGCCGGCTCGCCACAGCCGTACTTTCAGCGCTCCTCGGGGGCTCCGCGACAGCGTTCGCGGCACCCGCCGACGACCTCAAGGAAGCCCAGCGCCTCTACGGCCAGGGGCGCGCCCCGCAGGCGATGGAAAAGGTCGAGGCCTTCCTCAAGGCCCAGCCCCGCGATGCCCAGGGCCGCTTCCTGAAAGGGTTGCTGCTCACCGAGCAGAAGCGCGTTCCCGAAGCGATCCAGGTCTTCACCGGGCTCACCGAGGACTTCCCCGAGCTGCCGGAGCCGTACAACAACCTCGCCGTGCTCTACGCGCAGCAAGGCAACTACGACAAGGCCAAGTCGGCCCTCGAGCTCGCCATCCATACCCACCCCAGCTACGCCACCGCCCACGAGAACCTGGGCGACATCTACGCCCAGCTCGCGAGCCGCGCCTACGACCGCGCCCTGCAGCTGGACAAGAACAACGCCGCCGCGCAGACCAAGCTGTCGCTGGTGAAGGACCTCTTCAGCTCCCAGCGCGGCGCGGCGCCGAAGGCGACGCCGGTGAAGGCCGAACCGCCCAAAGTGGTCGCGAAGGCGGAGCCGGCGAAGGTGGAGCCGCCGAAAGCCACGGCACCCTCTCCCCAGCCCTCTCCCAGGGGAGAGGGAGACAAGAGGGTGGAGCCGCCGAAAGCCACGTCACCCTCTCCCCAGCCCTCTCCCAGGGGAGAGGGAGACAAGCAGCCCCCCGCCGCCTCGGGCGACGAGCGCGCCATCACCGCGGCGATCGAAAACTGGGCCAAGGCCTGGAGCGCCAAGGACGTGAAGGGCTACCTCGCCTTCTACGCGCCCGACTTCGACCCCCCTGGCCGCGAGAAGCGCGCCGCGTGGGAAAAGCAGCGCGAGGAGCGAATCGAGCGTCCCAAATCCATCGAGGTGGCCGTGAAGGTCAACTCCGTGAAGGTCGAAGGCAACGAGGCCACCGTGCAGTTCCGCCAGTCGTACAAGTCGGATACGCTCAAGACCAACAGCACCAAGACCCTCCGGATGGTGAAGTCGGGGGACAAGTGGCTCATCAAACAGGAGCGCTCGGGCGGGTGATCGGCAGCACTTCCTTCCGCAACGGCATTCGCATCGCGCAACGCATCGCCGTCCTCGCCCTCACGTCGTCGGCGGCGGCGGTGGCCGACGGCTCCGGCGGCGGTACCCTCTCCCCGGCAATCTTCGTGAACGAGGTCGAGGGTTCGCTGGTCCGGGCCATCACGGGGCTGCGCGACGGCGGCATGACCAAGGCCATGGGCGAGATCGACCGGCAGCTCGAGCGCACCCCCAACTTCCGCCTCGGCCACCTCATCAAGGGTGACTTGCTGATGGCCCGCGCCGGCAAGACCGGCGTCTTCGGCGCTTCGGTGTCTCCGAACGAGGGTGTGGCTCCGCTCCAGGATGAGGCGCGCGTGCGCCTCAAGCGCTACACCGCCGCCCCCCCGGTGGAGGGCCTTCCCGCCGCGGTGCTGCAGCTCGCTCCCAACCAGGCCCACGCGCTGCTGGTGGATACCTCGCGGTCGCGCCTCTTCGTCTACGCCAACGACCGCGGCCGCCCGAAGTACGTCACCGACTTCTACATCAGCCTCGGCAAGAACGGCATCGAGAAGCAGCGCGAGGGCGACCAGAAGACGCCCATCGGCGTCTACACGATCGTGAGCGCAAAGAACAAGCTGCCGGATTTCTACGGCCCGGGCGCTTTCCCGATCTCCTATCCCAACGACTGGGACCGGCTGAACGGGCGCAACGGCCACGGCATCTGGCTGCACGGCACGCCCTCCGAGACCTACAGCCGTCCGCCGTTCGCCACCGACGGCTGCGTAGTGCTGACCAACGAGGATCTGCGCAAGCTCTCCACCTACGTGGACGTGAGCCGCACGCCGGTGGTGATCGGCAACGGCGTGCAGTGGCGCGACCCTGCCACCTGGGAGCGCGACCGCGACGGGTTCCTCAAGTCGCTGGAGCAGTGGAGAGCCGACTGGGAAAGCCGCAATGCCGAGCGTTACCTCGCGCACTACTCCAGCCGCTTCCGCGAAGACGAGGGTGCCGCCGACATCTGGAAGGCGCGCAAGCACAAGGCGCTCACCGGCAAGGCGTGGGTGAAGGTGGGGGTCTCCGGCGTGAGCCTCTTCGCCTACCCCGGCACCCGGGACCTGATGATGGTCACCTTCGAACAGGACTATCGCTCGAACACCCTTTCCAGCAAAAAGACCAAGCGCCAGTACTGGGCCCGCGAGGGCTCCACCTGGCGCATCGTGCACGAGGCCATCGCCTCCTAGCGCGCGGTTCCCGTTCCACCCTTCCGCCCTCCCCCCTTTTTTTCCCAGGACCGTTGCCATGAAAAACACCCGACGCATCGCACTCGCAACCCTCTCCACGGCCCTCGCCGCCTCGCTCGCGGCCGCCGCCCAGTCGCCCGATGCCGCCTGCAACACCGTGAAGCTCACCACCTCGATGGGTCCGATCACCATCGCGCTCGAAGCGGCCAAGGCGCCGGGGTCGTCGGAAAACTTCCAGAAGTACGTGAAGAGCGGCCACTACAACGGCACCGTGTTCCACCGCGTGATGGACGGCTTCATGATCCAGGGCGGCGGGTTCACCGCCGACATGAAGCAGAAGCCCACCCAGGCACCGATCCGCAACGAAGGCACCAATGGCCTCAGGAACGAGCCCTACACGCTCGCCATGGCGCGCACCCCGGACCCCCACTCGGCGACCTCGCAATTCTTCATCAACGTGGTCGACAACCAGATGCTGAACGCGAGCCCCGGCAACCCCGGCTACGCGGTGTTCGGCAAGGTGACCTCGGGCCAGGACACGGTGGACAAGATCCGCAAGGTGGCCGTGGGCAACTCCGGCGGGCACCAGAACGTCCCCACCGCGCCCGTCACCATCGACAAGGCCGAGTGCGTTGCCGGTGCCCCCGCCGCGCCCGGCAAGTCCGACGCGAAAGGAGCCGGCAAATGAGCCAGGTAAAGCTCACCACCTCCATGGGCCCGATCGTGATCGAGCTCGACGAGGCCAAGGCGCCGATCTCGGCGAAAAACTTCCTCTCGTACGTGGATAGCGGCCACTACGACGGCACCATCTTCCACCGGGTGATCGACGGCTTCATGGTCCAGGGCGGCGGCTTCTCCCAGGACATGCTCCAGAAGCCGGTGCAAGCCCCGATCAAGAACGAGTCCACCAACGGCGTGAAGAACCTGAACTACACGCTCGCCATGGCGCGCACCAACGTGCGCGACTCGGCGACCTCGCAGTTCTTCATCAACGCGAAGGACAACGCGTTCCTCGACTACTCGGGCGAGTCCAACCCGGGCTATGCGGTGTTCGGCAAGGTGGTCGAGGGCAAGGAAACCGTGGACAAGATCCGCAAGGTCGCCACCGGCAACGCCGGCGGCCACCAGGACGTGCCGAAGGAAGCAGTGGTGATCGAGAAGGCCGAGCGAGCCTGAGCCGCACGCTCTTCATCTCGGACCTGCACCTCGACGAGTCCCGTCCGGGCATCGTCGAACGGTTCGAGCGGTTCATGGAGGAGGTCGTCCCGGGCAGCGATGGGCTCTACGTCCTGGGCGACCTCTTCGAGTACTGGGTGGGCGATGACGGCTTGGCCCTCCCCCTTCCCGATCGCACCGCCCGTGCCCTCACCCGCGCGGCCGCGAAGCTCCCGGTTCGATTCATGCATGGCAACCGAGATTTCCTCGTGGCGGGCCGCTTCGCGCGTGAAACCGGCGTGGAGCTGATCCCCGACCCCACGGTGATCGACCTCTACGGCACCCGCACGGCGCTCCTCCACGGCGACACGCTGTGCACCGGCGACACCGCCTACCAGGCGTTCCGCGCCCAGGTGCGCGATCCCCGCTGGCAGGAGGCGGCGCTCGCCCAGCCCCTCGACGAGCGCCTGGCGATGGCGCGCGGCATGCGCTCGGAAAGCACCGCGGCCAAGCAGGGCAAGTCGATGGAGATCATGGATGTCGCCTGCGATGCGGTGGCGGCGGCCTTCGCGGCCACCGGCAGCGACGTGATGATCCACGGCCATACCCACCGCCCGGCGCGCCACGTCCACCAGGCAGGCGGCCGCGAGCGCGTGCGCTGGGTGCTGCCGGACTGGTACGAGGCCGGCGGCTACCTCGAGGCCTCGCCCACCGGGATTCGCGCGCTGCCCGCCTGAGGCGGCGCTGTCAGCGGTATCCCCGCCTGGGCGAACCGGGCGCGAATCGCCGGCAGTTGCGCCCGGGTGGCGCGCTCCGCCAGGCCGATCACCTTGCGGCGATATTCCTCGGTGTGGCCCGCGTAGTAGCCGATGTCGGGATGCAGGACGATGTCCGCATCGCCCGCCTCCGCCTCGAACATCCGGGTGCGGCGCTCGTCTCCCGCCACCCATTCGCGCGGCATCCCGGCCGGCGTCGACCCGAGGTACGCCCCGACATTCACCGCGATCACGAGCTTCGCCCCCAGGCGGCGTGCGACGCGGATCGGCACCGGGCTCACCTCGTCGCCGTCGACATAGCTGTCGGCTCCGATGCGAACCGGCTCGAACTGGTTCGGGCTTGCGCTCGAGGCGCGCACCGCGAGACCCGTGTCGCCGCCGTTGAACAGGGTGAGCTCGCGGTCGCGCACCCGGGTAGCGGTGGCGACGAAGGGAATGCCGAGGGCTTCGATCGGGCGGTCCTTCACCCGCGCGTTCATGTACGACTGGAGCGCCGAGCCGGTGGCGAGCCTGCCGATGACCAGCCGGAACTCGAAGAACTCCATCACGTTGATGTCGTAGGCCATGCGCTCGAGCTCGCGCGCGTTGATGCCCGAGGCGTAGAGGGCGCCCACCATGGCGCC
>JBBQBW010000110.1:0-7329 GCA_038318025.1 Burkholderiales bacterium
ATCGCCAAGGCACCCACCCGCGCCGGTGAAGTGGCCAAGGTGCGGCAGCAGGCGTACATGGTGAAGCGCGAGATGAAGCTCTCGTCGCTCGGCCGCGTGCTCGACCTCGAAGCCCCCACCGCCGCCATCATCTTCTGCCGCTCGCGCATCGAGGTGGACGAGCTCGCCGAGACCCTCAACGCCCGCGGCTACCCGGCCGAAGGCCTGCACGGCGGCATGTCCCAGGAGCAGCGCGACCGCGTGATGAAGCGCCTGCGTGCCGGAACCACGCAATTGCTGGTGGCCACCGACGTGGCCGCCCGCGGCCTCGACGTCGAGCACCTCACCCACGTGGTGAACTACGACCTCCCCGCCGCCGCCGAGTCCTACGTCCACCGCATCGGGCGCGTCGGCCGCGCCGGGCGCGAGGGTGTAGCGATCACCTTCGTCGAGCCGCGCGAGCAGCACCTGCTGCGCAACATCGAGCGCCTGATCAAGCACAAGATCGAGGTGGCCCGGGTCCCTACGGTGGCAGACCTGAAGGCCCGCCGCCTCGAGCTCACCCGCTCCGCGCTCCAGGAAGCACTGGTGGGCGAGGAGGACAACGAGCACTACCGCGTGGTGGTGGACGCGCTCTCTTCCGAGTTCGACCCGGTGGAGATCGCGATGGCCGCGGTACGCCTGTTCCACGAGGCCACGGTGGGCGACTCGGAGGACGAGGAATCGGCGGAAGGCGCGCCGCGCGAACGCGAGCGTGACAGCGCCCCGCGACCCCGCAGCGGCGACCGCGAACGCGAGCCCGACATGGCCAAGCTCTACATCGCCGCCGGGCGCCTCGCCGGCATCCGCCCCCAGGACCTGGTGGGCGCCATCGCCAACGAGGCCGGGGTCTCCGGCAAAAGCATCGGTGCGATCCAGATCACCGACCGCTTTTCGCTGGTGGACGTGGCCGAGGAGTCGGCCGAGGACGTGATCCGCGCCCTCACCCGCACCAAGCTGAAGGGGAAGAAGGTTTCGGTGCGCCGCGACCGCGAGCGTTCCTAGGAACCTTGGGGGAAAACCTTAGGGGACAACCTTAGGGGACAGACCACCAGTTGCATCCCTTGCAACGGGTGGTCTGTCCCCTCAGGGTTAAGAGCCGAAGCCACGGCCCTCGCGAAATCCTGCGTCGATACCGAACCGCCGAGGTCGCGCGTGAGCACGCCCTGGTCGAGGGTGCGGTCCACCGCCGACTCGATCGCGGTGGCGGCTGCGTCGAAGGCCTCGCCACGCTCCTTGCGCGCGAACCAGCGCAGCAGCAGCGCCGTGGAGAGGATGAGGCCCACGGGATTGGCGATGCCCTTGCCGGCGATGTCCGGCGCGGAGCCGTGGCCCGCATTCGCCGCCGCATGGTTCTCCCCGGCGTTGAGCGAGGCGGCGAGGCCCAGGCCGCCCGAGAGCGCCACCGCCTGGTTGGAGAGGATGTCGCCGAACATGTTGGTGGTCAGCACCACATCGAAGGATTCCGGACGCGTGTAGATCTCGGCTGCCATCGCGTCGACGTCGACCTCCCGCAACTTCACCTCCGGGTGCCGCGCCGCCACCGCCTCCACCTCGCGCATGAAGAGGCCGTCGGTCCATTGCAGTACGTGGCGCTTGCCCACCATGGTTACGTGTTTGCGCCGGGTCATCGCCATGCGGAACGCCTCCTCGGCGATCCTGCGCGAGGCGCGCGCGGTGATCACGCGCACCGACATCGCGACATCGGGCGTCGGCATGAACTCGCCGTAGCCCTGGTGCAGGTTGCGGTCGGAGTAGAAACCCTCGGTGTTCTCACGCACGATCATGAGGTCGAGCCCCGGGTGCGACTTCGGGACGCTGCGCCGCGAGCGCGCCGGACGCAGGTTGGCGAAGAGGTCGAGCTGCTTCCTCACGGTGCCGGGCACGTTGATGCCGCCTTGCTCGCGCGGCGGGTAGGCCGTCATGCCCGCGGGGCCGAGAATGATGCCGTCGGCGGCGCGTGCCGCGGCCAACGCCGCGTCGGGCATGGTGGTGCCCCCTTTGCGATGGGCCGCCATGCCCACCTCATGGGTCTCGAACCGGAGCCCCAGGCCAAAACGCTCGCTCGCGATTTTCGCCACGGCAACGGCGGCCTCGGTGATCTCGGGCCCGATGTCGTCACCGGGCAGGACTGCGATCTTCATTGCTTTCCTCATGGGATCCACACGCGGCGGAGGCTCAGATGTGCGCGCCCTTCTTGAGCGTCGACCAGATGTCCCGGCGCAACGCCAGGAACTCGGGGCTCGCCTTGATCGATTCGTCCCGCGGGCGCGAAAACGGCACCTCGATGATCCGGTCGATGCGCCCGGGGCGCGGCGTCATGACAACGATCCGGTCCGCGAGGAAAATCGCCTCTTCGATGGAGTGCGTGACGAAGACCACGGTCTTGCGCTCGGCTTCCCAGATGCGCAGCAGCTCGATCTGCAGCAGGTCGCGGGTCTGGACGTCGAGGGCGCCATAGGGCTCGTCCATCAGCAGCAGGTCGGGCTTGATCGCCAGCGCCCGCGCGATGCCCACCCGCTGCTGCATGCCGCCCGAGAGCTGGTGGGGATAGGAGCGCTCGAACTGTGTCAGCCCCACCAGGTTGATGTAGTGGCGTGCCTGCTCCCGCCGCTCGGCCTTGGGCACGCCCGCCACCTCCAGCCCGAACTCGATGTTGCCGATCGCGGTGCGCCAGGGAAACAGCTCGAAGGACTGGAACACCATCCCCCTTCCCCCGCCGCAGGTTCCGGTGACGTCCTTCCCGTTGAGGATGACGGCACCGCTGTCGCAGCCCTCGATGCCATCGATAATGCGCAGCAGCGTGGACTTCCCGCACCCCGAGGGCCCCAGCAGCACCAGGAACTCGAGGTCCGCCACGGCGAGCGAGAAGTCGTGCAGGACCGGCAGCACCTCGCCGTGCTGGCGGAAGCCCTTGGAAACGTTGCGGACTTCGAGCTTCGTCGCCAACTTAGCCGAGTTCCTTCAACGCCTGCTCGGTGATGCTGGTATCGATCAGCTTGTCGAGGTCGGGCTCCTTCGGGAACGACCCCACCGACTTGTATGCCGGCAGCAGCTCCCTGAACTGCTCGCGCTTGAAGTTGCCGTCGTCGGGCCAGGCGTGCGCCGTCTTCGACAGCAGCTCCCACACGGGCTTCAGCTGCTCGTCGGTCATCTGCGCCGCGCCCTTGATGGTCGAGTACTTGCGGTAGGAGTTGGCGAAATAGCCCAGGTCGCGGTTGGTCTTGCGGAACGAGGCGATGGTCGCCTTCTGGATGTCCACCGCGAGGCGGCGGTTCTCCGGGATCTGCAGCCACGTGCCGCTCACCAGCCAGCACTCGGCGATGAAGAGCTTGTACTCCTCCCAGGGTTTCAGCAGGATCTTGTAGTTGCCCTTGGCGAGGATGTCCGGCGTCTGGTCGATGTGCACCGGAACTGCCTGAACGCGGTTGGCGAGCAGCGCCTGCACCCGCGAAGCCGAGCCGCCGATCTCGACGATGGTGACTTTCTCGGGATCGACGCCGCGTTTCATGAGCGGGCCCGTGAGCATCGCGTGCATCCAGTCGCCCTTGGAGTTCACGGCGACGATCACGCCCTCTTTTTTCAGGTCGCCGAAGTCCTTCACCTTGTCGGAATTGGCGACGAAAACCAGGCTGGAATTCGCGTATACGAGGCCGATCACCTTGAGATCCGCGCCCGCGAGGGAAGCCTGCAGCGTGGACGAGATGTCCGCCTCGCCCAGGTCCGCGGATTTTCCGATGATCGACTGCGTCATCACCTGCATCGAATCGATGCGCGTCAGCTTCGGCGGCGCGTAACCCAGCGCGGGCAAACCCTCGTTCAGCGCGGCGATCGCCGGGATGTGGATCGCGAGGGAGTTGCCCAGGATGTGCCCGGTGAGGACACGCTTGGACTTGTCCTGCGCGAACCCGATCCGGCCGAAGCCCAGGCCCATGCCCATGCCGAGCGCGGCGGAAACCATCCCGAGCGCCTGGCGTCTTGTCGTCTTCATCGTTATCTCCTCCGGGAGTGTTGTGGGGTTGAGCGTCTTGCGCCGTCAGGTTCCGGCGACTCGTTGTTCGTACGAGGGTGCGACCTTGTTGCCGACGGCGCGCAGCAGCCACGTGGCCGCGACACTCACCGCCATCAGCGTGATCAGGAGCCCGATCAGCGGCTCGGTATCCGCCATCATGCCCGTCTGGTGGATCAGGCCCCCGTAGCCGAGGATCACGAACATCTCGGCCATCACCATGGCGCGGATGGCGTGGACGAGGCCGATGCGCGCGCCGGCGATGAGGTAGGGGTAGACCGCCGGGAAGACCACCTTGAGGGTCGTCTGCAGCGACGAGGCGCCGAACGAGCGCGCCACCGAGATGAGGCCCGGATCGACGCCGCGCGCCCCGTTGTAAGCGGTGATCACGATGTACCAGACCGAGGCCACGAACACGATGGTGGCGCGGAAGGCGAAGCCGGTGCCGAGGATGAGGAGGAAGAGCGGCACCATGGCCGCCACCGAGGTCACCACCATCATGCCGATCCAGGGCGTCATGATGCGCTCGACCACCTTCACCCGCCCCATGAGAATCCCCAGCGGCATGCCGATGGCGCAGGCGAGGCCGAAGCCCACCAGCATCTGCCGCAACGACGCGGCCAGCTCGCGCAACATCGTGCCGGCACGCAGCAACTCGAGGTACTCCCTGGCCACCAGGCTCGGCGGCGCGATGATGCGGCTGCCGAGCCAGCGGCCCACGGCCTCCCACAGCAGCAGGAAGAGCACGATGCCCGCCACGTTCCAGAAGAATCGTTGCGCGCGCGTCATCGGCGGTGGTGCCAGTGGAGGAAACGGCCCTCGAGCGCCGCGATGAGCGACTGGGCGGCGAGCCCCAGAAGGCACACCAGAACCACGATCGCGAGCAGGCTCGTGGAATCGAAGGTGCGGGCGCTCGTCTTCATCATGGCGCCCAGGTTCACCGCGGCGAGGAACAGCTCCGCGGTGATCATGCCGTTGATGGCGCGCGCGATGCCGACCCGGAACGCGGTCATCAGGAACGGCAGCATCGCCGGCAGCGCCACTTTGAGCGCGATCTGCATCGGGGAGGCGCCGAACGAGCGCCCCACGGCAAACAGGTTGCGCCTCACGTCGCGCGCGCCCGCCACGATCACCACCAGCATGTCGGGGAACGCCATGATGAAGACCAGCGCCACCCGCGACTCGAAAAAGATCCCGAACCAGATGATCAGGAACGGCACGAACGCAACCGCCGGGATGGCGTAGAGCGCGTTGATGATCGGGTCCAGCATCGCATTGAGCCGTGGCATGCGGCCCATGGCGATCCCCAGCGGCACGGCTACCGCCACGGCCAGCCCGAAGCCCAGCAGCATGTGTTGCAGCGCTCCGTAGAGCGCCACCATCAGCTTCACGTCGAAAGCGGGGTCCAGGAGGCGCTTCAGTACCGCGCTGGGCGGCGGCAGGATGAAGGCCGAGTACTGGGAGGCGATGAGCTCCCAGATGATGAGCCCGCCCAGGATCGAGGCCGCCTGGGTCAGGCGCTGCGGCGTGAGGAGCCTAGATGGGGATATCGACATCGAGCAACGGCGCGTGCTGCTGCGCGCCGTACACGTCGGTATCGCCGATGTCGCCCGCCGGCTTCAGGCGCGGGAGCGTCGCCTTGAAGGCATAGCCGGGCCCGTAGGCGGTGAACAACACGTCGCTCTCGGCCACGTTGTAGAGGCGTGCGAAGAGCGCCGCATTCAGCACCCCCGTCGCCTTGACCTTCTCGTACATCGCCGGCTCGTCGAACGCCACGTCGATGGTGATGTGGAAGGGCCCCGCGTTCTTGCTGCGGCAGACCTTCGCGATGTCGCGGATGCGCGCCATGGGCCTCCTCAGACGGTTTCGAATTCGATCGGGAACATGGAGCACGGGTCGTCCACCTCGACCACGTGGTTCATCACGAAGCGGTAGACCTCCCCCGCCTCGATGTCCGAAGGCGAGAACGGGAACGCCATGTTGCCTTCGCGACACAGCCGCCCCGGGAAATCGGTGTGCAGCAGGTTGGTGCGCGTCATCGCCAGCACCGCGCTCGCCACCTCCTGGGACTTCGCCACCACGTCGGCCACGATGCCGAGCTCGTGCGACTGGATCTGCTTCACCGGCTCGCGCTCGGCCATCACGCCGTCGCGGCCGTAGACGTGGAAGGTGAGCGTGTAATCCGACTCCTTCACGTCGAAGGCGGCGGATTTCTTGCGCACTTCCTCGCGCACCGTTTCGATCCAGTCGTCGAAACGCCCGATCAGCAGCGGATCGCGGGTGCCGGCGATGGTGATGGCACGGTAGCCGGCGAGCTCCACGCCTTCCAGCTTCACCGTGTATTGCAGCGCCTTGGTCCAGCGCATGCCGCTCACCTTCACGGCGCGGTCGCTCACGGCGTCGAAGCGGCAGTCGGAGGTGTCCAGCAGCCCGCCCGGCTCCACGTGGAAGCAGGGGCTCGAGTTCTCATGGAGGCTGTGGGTGGCGATGGACAGCGGCGTGCAGCGGCGGATCGGGTTGGTCGCCTCGCACGTCACGCCCTCGTCGTCCACGTTCACGAACAGGACGTCGTGACCCTTGGGCACGGATGGCGTGGCACCGCATTCGAGCATCTTGCCCGCGTACCACGCCTGGGCGGGCGGCACCTGGGAGCGCATGGCGGTGGCGGCGAACGAGGCCGGGTCGCTGCTGCGCCCCGCGAGCACCACCTGGGCGCCGGCATCCAGCGCGCGCATGAAGGGCTCCGGCCCCATCATTCCCACGATGCGCACCGTGCGCTCGACGGTTGCGGCTTCGAGCGGTGCCGCGTTGGAAAGCGGCTTCACCTTGCCCTCGGCGAGCTTCTTCGCGATGAACGACTTCTCCTGCTCGGCGTGGATCAAGGCCATCTTGAAGTGCATGCCCTCCTCGCGCGCGATCTCGCGCACCAGCCGCGCAGTGAGCTCGAGGTGGGGCTCGCCACCCGCGCCCCCGCAGGTGCCGATCACCATCGGGATGCGGCTCGCCATGGCGGCGCGCAACATGAGGCGCAGGTCGCGGCGGATCGCCATCACGGACGCGAAAGGCTTGCCGGTGCCCAGGTAGTGGGGACCGGGATCGACGCTGCCGCCATCCACGCCGATCATGTCGGGCGAGCGCGCCATCGCGGTCGCAAGCGACGCCTCGGGGAATCCGTAACCGAGGATGCCGCTGGTCGACACCATGCCGAATGATTTCACGGGGGCCTGTCTCCTCTGGGCTGCGCTGGCGGAACTTCGGGTCGACTCCGGATGGGGCGACTTGAGCTTCGCGCACGATAGTTG
>JBBQBW010000111.1:0-7299 GCA_038318025.1 Burkholderiales bacterium
CACCACGATGGCGTCGTCCACCACAAACCCGGTGGCGATGGTGAGCGCCATCGGCGACAGGTTGTTGAGGCTGTAGCCCAGCAGGTACATGGCGCCGAAGGTGCCGATCAGCGACACCGGGACCGCGACCGCCGGGATGAGCGTGGCGCGGCCACTGCGCAGGAAGAGGAACACCACCAGGATCACCAGCGCCACCGAGATCACGAGCGCGCGCTCCACCTCGCGCAGCGACGCGCGGATGGTGGAGGTGCGCTCCATCATGAGGCGCAGGTCCACGTCGGCCGGGATCGAGGCGCGCAGCTCCGGGATTGCCGCCTGCACCCGGTCCACCACCTCGATGATGTTGGCGTTGGGCTGGCGGTTGATGATCAGCATCACCGCGGGCTTGCCGTTGGCGACCCCGTAGTTGCGGATGTCCTGGACGCTGTCCTCCACCCGCCCCAGGTCGCCCAGCCGCACCGCGGCGCCGTTGCGGTAGGCGACCACCACCGGGAGGTACTCCTTCGCCGACTTCGCCTGGTCGTTGGCCCCGATCTGCCAGTAGCGCTCGCCGTCGTCCAGCGATCCCTTGGGCCGGTTGGCGTTGGTGCCGGTGATCGCCGAGCGCACCTCCTCGAAGCTGATGGAGAGCTTGTTCAGCACCGTGGGATTCAACTCCACCCGCACCGCGGGCAGCGACCCTCCGCCCACGGTCACCTGCCCCACGCCCGGCATCTGGGCGATGCGCTGGGCGAGGATGGTGGAGGCGAGGTCGTACATCTGGCCGCGAGTGTGGCGCTCGGAGGTGAGGGCGAGGATCATCACCGGCGCGTCGGCCGGGTTCACCTTGCGGTAGGTGGGATTGTTGGGAAGGCTCGAGGGCAGCTGGCTCCGCGCCGCCTGGATCGCCGCCTGCACCTCCCGCGCGGCGCCGTTGATGTCGCGGGAGAGCTCGAACTGGATCGTCACGCGGGCGCTGCCGAGGGACGACTGCGAGGTCATCTCTGTGACACCCGCGATGCGTCCCAGGGCGCGCTCGAGCGGGGTGGCCACCGTCGCCGCCATCACCTCGGGGCTCGCCCCCGGGAGCGACGCCGACACCGACACCGTCGGGAAGTCCACCTGCGGCAGCGGAGACACCGGCAGCAGGGTGAACGCCACGGCTCCGGCGAGCGCTACACCGATGGTGAGCAGCGTGGTCGCCACCGGGCGGCGGATGAAGGGCTCGATGATGTTCATTGGGAACGCAGATCGCCGCAGATGAGCCACAGATGTGCGCAGATACCTGCATGCCGGGTATCGGTAATCTGATCGATCACAGTGACGAAATTCAAAGCCTGTATCTCGCCGCTATCTGCGTTGCATCTGCGGCGATCTGCGTTCCCTTGCTTCACGGTCCCATCAGCCACGAAGTGCCTCCTCTCCCTCGACGGCCGGTTTCTTGCGCCGCCACCGCGCGGCACCGCGATCGAAGTAGAGGTAGATCACGGGCGTGGTGAAGATCGTGAGCAGCTGCGAGAAGATGAGCCCCCCCACCATCGCGATCCCCAGTGGCCGGCGCAGCTCCGCGCCCACGCCCCAGGAGAGCATCAGCGGCAGCGCACCCAGCAGCGCCGCCATGGTGGTCATCAGGATCGGGCGGAAGCGCAGCAGCGCCGCCTGGCGGATCGCATCGGCGGCCGACAGGCCCTGCTCGCGCTCGGCGTCGAGGGCGAAGTCCACCATCAGGATCGCGTTCTTCTTCACGATCCCGATCAGCAGGATGATGCCGATGATCGCGATGATCCCGAGGTCTTGCCCCGCGACCAGCAGCGAGAGGAGCGCCCCCACGCCGGCCGAGGGCAGCGTCGAGAGGATCGTCACCGGGTGGATGTAGCTCTCGTAGAGCACTCCCAGCACGATGTACATGGTGACGATCGCGGCCGCGATCAGCAGCAGCGTGTTGACGAGCGAGGCGCGGAAGGCGAGGGCCGCGCCCTGGAAGCCGGTGCGGATGCTCGCGGGCAGCGCCATCTCCTTCGTCGCCTTCTCGATCGCGTCGACGGCCTCGCCGAGAGCGTACTTCGGCGCGAGGTTGAAGGAGATGGTGGTGGCGGGAAACTGACCGATGTGGCTCACCGCGAGCGGCGTCACGCGCTCGCTGATGGTGGCCACCGACGAGAGTGGAACCTGCACGCCGCCCGTGCCGGGAACGAAGATGTCGTTCAACGCCGCGGGACCGCGGCGGAACTCGGGCTTCACCTCGAGCACCACGCGGTACTGGCTCGCCTGGGTGAAGATGGTCGAGACCAGGCGCTGGCCGAAGGCGTTGTAGAGCGCGTTGTCGATCGCCGCGGGGGTCACGCCCACGCGGCCGGCGGAGTCGCGGTCGATGGTCACGTAGGCCTGCAGCCCCTCGTCCTGCACGTCGGAAGCCACGTCCACCATCTGCGGCATGCCGCGGAGCTTGTCGACCACCTTCTTCGTCCAGTCGCGCAGCTCCACGCGGTTGGCGCCCTCGAGGGTGAACTGGAACTGGGTGCGGCTCACCCGGTCCTCGATGGTGAGGTCCTGCACCGGCTGCAGGTAAAGGGTGATTCCTCCATCCTGGGCGACGCGGCGCTTGAGGCGATCGATCACGACGCTGCCGCGTTCCCGATCGCCGTGGGGCTTAAGCGCGATCAGCAGGCGCCCGGCGTTGGGCGTGACGTTGGTGCCGTCCACGCCGATGAACGAGGAAACGCTCGCCACCGCCGGATCCTCGAGGATCACCTGGGCGAGGCGCCGGCTCTTCGCCGACATCGCGGTGAAGGACGTGTCCTGGGGGGCTTCCGACACGCCCTGGATCAACCCCGTGTCCTGGAGCGGGAAGAAGCCCTTCGGGATCACGAGGTAGAGGAGTGCGGTGAGCACGACGGTCACCAGGAATACGATCATGGTGAGCGGCTGGTGGCGCAGCACCCAGTCCAGCACACGCCCGTAGCGGCGCACCAGGTTGTCGAACACCGCGCCGCTCTTCCTGTAGAACCTGCCCTGCTTCTCGGGCGGGGTGTGCTTGAGGAGCCGCGCCGCCATCATCGGCGTCAGCGTGAGCGAGACGAAGGCGGAGATCAGGATCGCGACGGCGAGCGTGATCGCGAACTCGCGGAACAGCCGCCCCACCACGTCGCCCATGAAGAGCAGCGGGATCAGCACCGCCACCAGCGAGAAGGTGAGCGAGATGATGGTGAAGGCGATCTGCTTGGAGCCCTTGAGGGCCGCGGCCATCGGGTCCTCGCCCTCCTCCACGTAGCGGGAGATGTTCTCGATCACCACGATCGCATCGTCGACCACGAACCCGGTGGCGATGGTGAGCGCCATGAGGGTGAGGTTGTTGATCGAGAAACCCATCAGGTACATGACGCCGAAGGTGCCGACGATCGACAGCGGCACGGCGGCGGCAGGGATCAGCGTGGCGGTGGCGCTGCGCAGGAAGATGAAGATCACCGCCACCACCAGGCCGACGGCCAGCAGCAGCTCGAACTGCGTGTCGCGCACCGAGGCGCGGATGGTGGTGGTGCGGTCGGTGAGGAGGGTCACCTCGATCGACGCCGGAAGGGCGGCCTGCAGCGCCGGCAGCACCACTTTCACGCGGTCCACCACGTCGATCACGTTGGCGCCGGGCTGGCGCTGGACATTGACGATGATGGCGGGCGTGTCGTTCATCCAGGCGGCGAGCCGCAGGTTCTCGGCGTCCTCCACCACGTCGGCGATGTCGGTGAGGTAGATCGGCGCGCCGTTCTTGTACGCCACCACCACCTGCCGGTACTCCTCGGGGCTCCTCAGCTGGTCGTTGGCGTCGATGGTGTACGCCCGATTCGGGCCATCGAAGCTGCCCTTGGCCTGGTTCACGTTGGCCGCGTTGATGGCGATGCGGATTTCCTCCATCGACAGCCCCGAGGCGGCGGCCGCGCGTGGGTTCACCTGCACGCGCACCGCGGTGCGCTGGCCGCCGGAGAGCGTCACCAGGCCCACGCCCGGGGTCTGCGAGATCTTCTGCGCGAGGCGCGTGTCCACCAGGTTCTGCACCTGGGTCATCTTCATCGTTTTCGACGTGACGCCGAGCGAGAGGATTGGCGCGTCGGCCGGGTTCACCTTGTTGTAGATGGGTGGCGAGGGCAGGTCCGCGGGCAGCAGATTGCCGCCCGCGTTGATGGCCGCCTGCACTCCCTGCTCGGCGGAATCGAGCTCGATTGCGAGGTCGAACTGCAGCGTCACCACCGACGCCCCGCCGGAGCTGGTCGACGACATCTGCTTGAGTCCCGGCATCTGGCCGAACTGGCGCTCGAGCGGCGCCGTGATCGACGAGGTCACCACGTCGGGGCTGGCACCCGGGTAGAGCGTCACGACCTGTATCGTCGGGTCGTCGACCTGCGGCAGCGCCGAGAGCGGCAGCTGGCGATACGCGACCCATCCCGCCAGCAGGATCGCCACCATCCGCAGGGCGGTGGCGACCGGCCGGAGGATGAAGAGGCGTGACGGGTTCACTTACTGCGATGCCTTCTCGCGTGCCTCGCGGCGCTTCTTCCATTCCTCGCGCTGCTCGGGCGTCATCGACTCGAGGCGCTGCTTCACCGCCTCGCGGCGCTGCTCGGGCGTCATGCCTTCGAGGCTCTTGCGGAACGCGTCGCGGTCCTCGGCGCCGGCGGGCGCGGGCCCGGGGGCGGCCTTGGACAGCGCGGCTTCCGGGGTGGGGCGAGCCGTGGGCGCGGCCTTCGCGGGCACGCCGGGCGCGGGCTTCACGGCTTCGACCTTCGCGGGCTCGGACTTCGCAGCGGCCGCCGGCGCCGGGGCGGGCGCCGCGCCTTGCGCGCCACGCGCCTCCTGGCGCTGCTTGCGGAACTGCTCGCGCTGCTCCGGCGTCATCGCCTCCATCTTCTTGCGGATCTCCTCGCGCTTGGCGGGATCGATGGTGCCGCGGGCTCCACCGCCCGCCGCGCCGGGCTGCGTCACCTCGACCTTGGCGCCCTCACGGATGCGATCCACGCCGTCGGTGATGACGCGCTCGCCCGCCGCCAGCCCCGATTCGATCGCGGTGTTCTGGCCCTCGATGGGGCCGGTCTTCACCGGCCGCAGCGTGACGGTGCTGTCCTCCTTCACCACGTACACCACAGTTGCCTGGGCACCGCCCTGGATCGCGGCGGAAGGAACGATCACCACGTTCTTGCGGATGTCCACCGTCATGCGCACGTTCACGAACTGGTTGGGGAAGAGCTTGCCTTCCGGGTTCGGGAACTCCGCCTTCAGCTTCACGGTGCCGGTGGTGACGTCGATCTGGTTGTCGGTGGTGATGAGGCGGCCGCGGGCGAGAACCTCCTTCTGCTCGCGATCCCAGGCCTCCACCTCGATGCGCTCGCCGGCCTTCAGGCGCGCCAGCACGCGGGGGAGCGTGTCCTGGGGGATGGTGAACACCACCGCGATCGGGTCCACCTGGGTGATCACCGCGATGCCGGTGGCGTCGGAGCCGCGCACCATGTTGCCGGCGTCCACTTGCTTCAGGCCCACGCGCCCGCCGATGGGCGCGGTGATGCGCGTATATGAGAGCTGCAGCTTGGCGTTGTCCACCTGCGCCTGGCCGATCTTCACCGTGCCCTCCAGCTGGCGCACCTGCGCCGCCTGCTGGTCCACCTGCTGGGCGGCGATGGAGTCCTGGGTGAGGAGGGTGCGGTAGCGCTCGAGGTCGAGGCGCGCGTTGTTGAGCTGCGCCGCGGTTTGCGCGAGGTTGCCCTCGACCTGCTGCAGGGCGACCTGGAAGGGCACCGGGTCGATCTGCGCCAGGGCCTGTCCCTGCTTCACCAGCTGGCCTTCCTCGAAGGCGATGCTCTGCAGCTGGCCGTCGACGCGCGGCTTCACCGTGACCACCTTGCTCGCGGTGGCGGTGCCGAGCGCCGTCTGCACGATCTTCAGGTCCCCGGTGCGTGCCGCCGCGGCGGTCACCGGCTGCACGCGGTTGGGATCGCCGCCGAAGCGCCCGCCGCCCTTGCCGGCCCCGCCCTTGCCGCTGCCCTTGCCGCTCGCTCCTCCCGCCTTGCCTTCCTGGGAAGCACCGCCCTTGGCCGCGGTGGCCGGGGCGGGATCGGCACGAATGAACATGAACCAGGCCGCGACCGCCATGCCGGCGATGATTGCCAGGATGACCACGGGGTAGACCCAGCCACGGCGGGGCGGGGGCGAAGCAGGGGCGGGGGGGAGGGCGCTCAATTGGATGTTCTTATCGGGAACTGACCATTGGAACAGAGATTGCGGGGGCGGTTTCCTGCGGAATGCGTCGAAATGTAACCAGGGAATGGCCCCGAACTTCCCTACCTAGCCCGGCACGATCGGGGGTTCCTGCAGCAGCGCCACCTGCTCGCGCAGCTCGAGGATGCGATCCTGCCAATAGCGGGGCGTATCGAAGAACGGGAACGCGATCGGGAACGCGGGATCGTCCCAACGGCGTGCGAGCCACGCGGAGTAGTGGATGAGGCGCAGCGTGCGCAGCGCCTCCACGAGGTGCAGTTCCCGATCGTCGAACTCGCGGAAGTCCTCGTAGCCCGCGAGGATGTGCTTCAGCTGCCGCGCCATGGTGGAGCGGTCCCCGGAGATCAGCATCCACAGGTCCTGCACCGCGGGCCCCTGGCGCGCGTCGTCGAGGTCGACGAAGTGCGGGCCGCCCTGGGAGTTGCCGGTGTCCGGCGTCCACAGGACGTTGCCGGCATGGCAGTCGCCGTGCAGGCGCAGCGTGGCCGGATCGCCGGCGCGCTTGAAGGCCATGCGCACGCCTTCCAGAGCCATGTCCACCACCTGGGTGTAAGGCGTCACGAGGTCGGCGGGAAGGAAGCCTCCGTCGAGCAGGAAGGCGCGCGGCTCGGTGCCGAACTCCTCGATCCCGATGCGGGGCCGGTGCTCGAACGCTCGCGCCGCGCCGACGGCGTGGATGCGTCCAATGAATCGGCCAAGCCATTCGAGCGTCGCCTCGTCCTCCAGCTCCGGCGCGCGCCCGCCCTTGCGCGGAAACACCGCGAAGCGGAAGCCTTCGGCCGCATTGAGCGTCTGGCCCTGCAGGGCGAGCGGTGCCACCACCGGAATCTCGGCATCCTCGAGCTCGCGCGCGAACGCGTGCTCCTCGAGGATCTGGGTGTCGCTCCAGCGCTCGGGACGGTAGAACTTCGCGACCACCGGCGGGCCTTCCTCCTGCCCCACCTGGTAGACGCGGTTCTCGTAGCTGTTGAGGGCGAGGAGGCGGCCGTCGCACTGGAGGCCGCGCGCCTCCAGCGAGTTCAGCACCACGTCCGGGGTGAGGCGAGAGTACGGGTGCGTATC
>JBBQBW010000112.1:0-7287 GCA_038318025.1 Burkholderiales bacterium
CATACTTGGTGAGCTCCGCCGAGCGGATGTCCATCACCTGCAGGCGCTCGTGGTTGCGCTGGAACGGCGCGTAGAGTTCGCGCATCTCGGCGATGGCGTCGGGGTCCTCGGCGCCGATCACGATGCGGTCGGGGCGCATGAAGTCCTCGACCGCCGCGCCCTCCTTCAGGAATTCCGGGTTGGAGACCATGCTGAAGCCATAGGGTACGGTGCGCTCCTCGAGCACCTCGCGCACCGCCTCGCGCACCTTGTCGGCGGTGCCCACCGGCACCGTGCTCTTGTCGACGATGATGCGCGGCCCGTCCATGTGGCGGGCCATGTTGCGCGCGGCCCCCAGCACGTACTGCAGGTCGGCCGAGCCGTCCTCACCCGGGGGCGTGCCCACGGCGATCATCTGCAGGCGCGCATACTTCGCCGCCTCGGCCACGTCGGTGGTGAAACGCAGCCGGCCGCTGGCGGCGTTGCTGCGCACGATCTCCTTCAGGCCCGGCTCGAAGATCGGGAGCTCGCCGCCCTTCAGCATGTCGATCTTGCGCGCGTCCACGTCGAGGCACATTACGTGGTTGCCGACGTCGGCAAGGCAAGCGCCGGTGACGAGGCCTACATAGCCGGTTCCGATGATGCTGACTTTCATGCGTTCTCTTCGTGCAGGGATTCGTTGATGGAATTGAGGGTCGCCACCGGATCGGCCGACTGCGTGATCGGGCGGCCGATCACGAGGTAGTCGGCGCCAAGGCGCGCGGCCTCGAGCGGGGTCACCACCCGGGACTGGTCGTCGGCGCTCGCGCCATCGAGCCGGATGCCGGGCGTGACCAGCAGGAAATCCTCCCCGGTGGCGTGGCGCAGCGCCGCCGCCTCCCGGGCGGAGCACACGACACCGTCGAGGCCCGCGGCGCGCGCGAGGCGTGCCAGGTGCTCCACGACCTCGATCGCCGTGCCGCGGTAGCCGACCTCGTGCAGGTCGTCGTCGGAAAGGCTCGTCAACACCGTCACCGCGATCAGCAGCGGCGGGCGCGCGAGCGCCTCGATCGCCTCGCGCGCGGCGCGCAGCATCGCCGCGCCCCCGCTCGCGTGGACGTTCATCATCCACACCCCCATGCGTGCCGCGGCCTTGCACGCCCCGGCTACGGTATTGGGGATGTCGTGGAACTTGAGGTCGAGGAACACTTCGAAGCCGCGCTCCTGGAGCTTGCCCACCACGGCGGGGCCCGCGGCCACGAAGAGCTCCTTGCCCACCTTCACGCGGCACAGGCGCGGGTCGAGGCGCGCGGCGAGCGCGAGCGCCGCGTCGGCGTCGGGGAAATCCAGGGGAACGATCACGCGCTTACTGTCCAAGCTGCATCCTCGCCAGGTGGCGGCCGGCGCTGTCCAGCTCGGCCGTGCGCCGGGGCGCGAAAGTCTCCCAGCCGCCGCACGCGGGGCACTGCCAGAAGAACTGGCGCGCCTTGAATCCGCAATTGCCGCACAGGTATACGGCGAGGGCCTGGGCGTGCGAATGCACCAGGTTCTTCATCAGCTGCAGGTCCTGGCGGCGCTCGGCCGGGGCGCGCACCAGCTCCGCGTCGATCAAGCGGTCCAGGCCCACCAGCGTGGGGTTGCGCCGCACCTCGTCGCGCACCAGGCGCCACGCCGCCTCGTCGCCCTCGGTCTCGGCGGTGACCTGGTAGACCACGTTCAGCAGGTCGAGGCCGGGGTAGCGGTGCTGCAGGCCGCGCAGCAGCGCCAGGCCCTCGGCCACGCGCCCCAGCGCCTTGAAGCTCTCCACCATGCCCTCGGCGGCGAGCCCGATGTAGGCTGAGTCCTGGGACTCGATCGCCTTCCACGCCTCGATCGCCTCGGCGTGGCGCCCGACGCGCGCGAGCCAGTCGCCGCGCAGCAGGTTGGCGCGGACGCACTTGCGGTTCACCACGAGTGCCTGCCCGAGGTAGGCATCGGCCGCCGCATCGCGCGCATGCACCTGCTCGGTGATCGCGAGCTCGCAGAAGTAGTTGGCGATCTCCTTCTGGTAGTTGCGCTTGGCGCTCACCTCGAGCTTGCGCGCGACGCCGATCGCCTTCTCCCAGTCCTTCTCCTGGATGTAGATGTCGAGCAGGTGGCGATGCACCTCGGGCGAAGGGTCGACTTCGGCGAGCGGCGCCAGCACCTGCTCGGCGTGGTCGAGGAGGCCCGCCTTGAAGTAGTCCTGGGCGAGCTCGAACGAGGCCTCGCGCCGCTGCTCCGCCGGCAGGTCCTCGCGGTTCACCAGGTCCTGGTGCATGCGGATCGCGCGGTCGACCTCGCCGCGGCGGCGAAAGAGGCTGCCGAGCGCGAACTGCAGCTCCACCGTCTGCGGGTTCTCCTTGGCCACCTGGAGGAACGACTCGATCGCCTTGTCGGGCTGCTCGTTCAGCAGGAAATTGAGGCCGCGGAAGTAAGACGAGGGCATCGCCCGCGACTCCGACAGCAGGGACTTGAGGTCCACCCGCGCCGCGATCCAACCCATTCCGAAGAAGACCGGAAGGGCGAGGAGCCACCAGAGCTCAAACTCCATGGATGTCGGCCCGCGGGGGCTCGCGGTCGTGCGCCGGCGAGGGCGGCGGCGCGGCCGCGGCGATCGCCGCCTGGGCGTCAGCCGCGCGTTTCAGCTTCGCGATCTCGCGGCGCTGGCGCACCACCGTCGGCACCCACGCGAGCAGCCCGATCACCACGCCGCCCACGAACACCAGCAGCAGCACGAACACGAGCGGCGCCTGCCACGACTGCTCCGGCAGGCCGTGGATCGTCACGGTCTGGGCATTCTTCACCGCGAACCAGACGAGGATCACGACGATCGCGAAGCGGACGATCCAGACGAGGGCTTGCATCGGGTTGGGGGTAAGGCCGTGGGGAAGTCCGCCATTTTACCGGCTGCGCGGCCGGGGCGAAAAAAAACGGCAGGCCAATGGCCTGCCGTCGTGAGCTTGATGCCCGGGGATTCAACCCTCGTGGTAATCCACGCGCTCCCGCAACTCCTTCCCCGCCTTGAAGTGGGGAACGTACTTGCGGGGAACCTGCACCTTCTCGCCGGTCTTGGGGTTTCGCCCCACCCTCGGCGGCCGGTAGTTCAACCCGAAGCTGCCGAATCCGCGGATCTCGATGCGATTGCCGGTGGCCAGTGTGTGCGACATGGCGTCCAGCATCGTCTTCACCGCGAGCTCGGCATCCTTCGGAGCCAGCTGGCTATGGCGCGCGCTCAACAGCTCGATGAGCTGCGACTTTGTCATGGCCCGTTTCTCCCCCCGGGTATCGATTTTCTTATTCCTTGTCCTTGGAGCCGAGCTTGGCCTTCAGCAGCGCGCCGAGGTTCGTGGTGCCGGCGCTGCCGCTGGATTCCGCGGAGTGCTTCTGCATCGCGGCGGCTTCTTCGGCCGCGTCCTTCTGCTTGATCGACAGGTTGATGGAGCGGCTCTTGCGGTCGATGTTGACGATGACCATCTCCAGCTCCTCGCCTTCGCGCAGGTGCTTGGCCACGTCTTCCACGCGATCGCGCGAGATCTCGGAGGCGCGCAGGTACCCTTCCACGTCCTTCTCCAGCTCGATCACGGCGCCCTTGGGCTCGATCGACTTCACCTTTCCGTGCACGATGCTGCCCTTGTCGTGGACGGTGGTGTAGTTGCCGAACGGGTCGCCTTCCAGCTGCTTGATGCCGAGCGAGATGCGCTCGCGCTCGACGTCGATCGACAGGACCACGGTCTCGACCTCATCGCCCTTCTTCAGGTTCTTGACCGCTTCCTCGCCGGTGACCTGCCAGGACAGGTCCGAGAGGTGCACGAGGCCGTCGATGTTGCCGGGAAGGCCGATGAAGACGCCGAAGTCGGTGATCGACTTGATCACGCCGCGGACCTTGTCGCCCTTCTTGTGGTTCATCGCGAACTCTTCCCACGGGTTCGGCATGCACTGCTTCATGCCGAGCGAGATGCGGCGGCGGTCCTCGTCGATCTCGAGGATCATCACCTCCACTTCGTCGCCCAGGGACACCACCTTGGCGGGATGCACGTTCTTGTTGGTCCAGTCCATCTCGGAGACGTGCACCAGGCCCTCAATGCCGCTCTCGATCTCGACGAAGGCACCGTAGTCGGTGATGTTGGTGACCTTGCCGAAGAGACGCGTGCCCTGCGGGTAGCGCCGGGAGATGCCCACCCACGGGTCTTCGCCCAGCTGCTTCAAGCCCAGCGAGACGCGGTTCTTCTCGGCGTCGAACTTGAGGATCTTGGCGGTGACTTCGTCGCCGACCGCGAGGACTTCCGTCGGGTGCTTCACGCGGCGCCATGCGAGGTCGGTGATGTGGAGCAGGCCGTCGATGCCGCCCAGGTCCACGAAGGCACCGTAGTCGGTGATGTTCTTCACGATGCCCTTCACGACGGCGCCTTCCTTCAGCGTCTCGAGCAGCTGCTGGCGCTCGACGCCCGCGGTCTCTTCCATGACGGCGCGGCGCGACACCACGACGTTGTTGCGCTTGCGGTCGAGCTTGATGACCTTGAACTCGAGCTCCTTGCCTTCGAAGTGCGAGGTGTCCTTGACCGGACGCAGGTCCACGAGCGAGCCGGGCAGGAAGGCGCGGATGCCGTTCACCATGACGGTGAGGCCACCCTTCACCTTGCCGGAAACCATGCCCTTGATGATCAGGCCGCCGGCGAGCGCGTCGTCGAGGCTGGTCCAGGCGGCAAGCTTCTTGGCCTTGTCGCGGGAGAGCTTGGTGGCGCCGAAGCCGTCTTCGAGGGCTTCGATCGCGACCGAGACGAAATCGCCGGGCTTTACCTCGACTTCGCCGCGATCGTTCTTGAATTCTTCGACATCGATGGTGCTTTCGGACTTGAGGCCCGCGTTGACGATCACGACGTTGGGGTCGACCGAAATGACCTCTGCGGTGATCACTTCGCCGATGCGCATTTCCTGGAGCGCGAGGCTCTCTTCGAAAAGGGCGGCGAAGCTGTCGGGTGCGGCGGGGTTGGATTGGGTTGAGGTGGACAACATGACCTGACTTTCGGATGGGACGGCCGTTTCACGGGCCATCGTTGATTTCGCCAGAAGGGCGGGCCTTTTCCGACCTAACCCCCTAACACCCTTGGGCTTTCATGCTTCTCCCGCCACCACCGCAGCACCTGCTGCACCGCCGCGTCGACGGAAAGCCCCGTGGTATCGAGAAATATCGCGTCGGGATAATGCTTTAGCGGCGCCACGGGCCGGGACCTGTCCCGCTCGTCCCGGCGCCGCAGCTCCTCCACGACGTCCTGCATTTTGGCATACATTCCCTTTTCCATCAACTGCTTATGCCTCCGCTCGGCACGGGTGGCGAGGTCGGCCGTGAGGAACACCTTGAGCGGGGCGTCCGGGAACACCACGGAGCCCATGTCGCGACCGTCGGCCACCAGCCCCGGGGGGCCCTGGAACGCCCTCTGGCGTGCGAGGAGCGCCGAGCGCACCGCGGGGAATGCGGCGACCCCGGAGGCGGCGGTGCCCACCTCTTCGGAGCGAAGGGCGTCGCTCACCTCCTCGCCGCCGAACCAGGTGCCACCATCGCGGAATTCGACCGGCAGCGCGGCGGCGAGGCGTGCGATGGCGGCCTGGTCGGCGCCATCAACGCCCGAGCGCAGGGCCGAAAGGGCCGTCAGGCGATACAGGGCGCCGCTGTCCAGGTAGTGGAACCCCAGCGCCCCGGCCACCCGCGCGGCCACCGTGCCCTTGCCCGAGGCCGACGGTCCGTCGATCGCGATCACCGGGATGGCGCTCACGACACCAGCCGCGCGAAGTCGTCGAAGTAGCGGGGGTAGGTCTTGGCCACGCAACGCGGGTCGTTGATGCGCACCGGCCGGGGCCCGAAGGAGGCGAGGGAAAAGCACATCGCCATGCGATGGTCGTCGTAGGTGTCGATCGAGACCGGCGCCACGGTGGTGGCCACGCGCCGCGCCATCAGGTCCCGGGGCGGGAAGATGCGCAGGAAGTTGCCGCCCTCCTGGACCCGGGCGCCGAACTTGCGCAGCTCCGTCGCCATGGCGGCGATGCGGTCGGTTTCCTTCACCCGCCAGCTCGCGATATTGCGTAGCGTGCACGGGCCGCCCGCGGTGAAGAGGGCCAGCACCGCCGCGGTCATCGCCGCGTCCGGGATCAGGTTCATGTCGAGGTCGAAGGCCGCGAGCGGCCGGTCGCAGGAGGACTCGATCCAGTCGTCGCCGAAACGGATGGTCCCCCCGAGGGACTCGAGCACCTCGGTGAAGCGCACGTCGCCCTGGGCGCTCGCGCGCCCCACGCCCTGGACGCGCACCGGGCCTCCACCCAACAGCCCCGCGGCGAGGAGATACGAGGCCGACGAGGCGTCGCCCTCCACGGCGAAGCGCCCCGGCGAGCGGTACCCGCCCGCGCGCACGTCGAACGACCTCCACTCGTCGCGCTCCACCGTGACGCCGAAACGCGCCATGAGGCCCAGGGTGAGCTCGACGTAGGGCTTGGAGATCAGCTCCCCCTCGATTTCCACGCGCGCCGCCTGGCCGCTCCAGGGCAGCGCCATCAGCACGCCGGAGAGGAACTGGCTGGAAACATCGCCCTTGATGCGCAGCGTCGGGATCGGCCCCGGCACCCGTGCCGAGATCGCGAGCGGCGGGAAGCCTTCCGTTGCGGTGTATTCGATGCCGGCGCCGGCGGGCCGGAGCGCGTCGACCAGGTCGCCGATGGGACGCTCGTGCATCCGCGGGACGCCGGAGAGGCGATAGGTCCCGTCGGAGAGCCCGAGCACCGCGGCGAGGGACCGCGCCGACGTCCCCGAATTGCCGAGGAAGACCTGGGCCTCCTTGTTCGGGAAGCCCGGCCCCGGCCCCACGCCGGTGATGCTCAGGTGCTCCGGGCCGTCCAGCTCCTTCACCTGCACGCCCAGTGCCCACAGCGCCTCGCGCATCACGCGCGTGTCGTCCGCGTCGAGGACTCCGGTGAGCTCCGTTGTGCCGCGTGACAGCGCCGCAAGCAGCAGCGCGCGATTGGAGACGCTCTTCGAGCCGGGGATCTGGATCAGCCCCTGGGCGCGCGTGACGGGGCTCAGGAACAGGAAGTCCATGGCTACTCGCTCGCCGGCGCCCGGCGCCCGGGGCCCAGGGCCTGGCGGCTCGCGCGGGCCTCGGCCATGAGGCGCTGCAGGCCGGGGCCGTCGCCGCGCTCGACCAGCTCGCGGAACACGGCGACCCGCGCGGTGTAGCGGTCCAACTCCTCCAGCAGCGCCACGCGGTTCTGCAGCGCGATGTCGCGCCACATCTCGGGCGAGCTCGCGGCGATGCGCGTGAA
>JBBQBW010000113.1:0-7254 GCA_038318025.1 Burkholderiales bacterium
CAGCTGGAGTTGCTCGATGCGCAGCGCAGCGAGTTGCGCAACCGCCGCGCCCAGCTTCAGGTGAAGAGCGCCCAGCACCAGGCGACGGTGGGATTGGTGCGGGCGCTCGGAGGGGGCTGGTGAAGTGGTTCTCGCGCAAGCGCGCGCCCCGGCCCATTTCGCTGCGGCCACCGGCCGAGCCGGTGCGCGCGCGGCGACTTTCCCGGCTTCCCGAGATCGAGCCGCTGCGCGAGGCCATCGGCAAGGCGGCGGGAGACGTCGCGGAGTGCGAGGTGATGACCTTAGGGGACAGACCACCAGTTGCATGAGATGAAACGGGCCGGCCCAGTTTCACTCCACGCAACTGGTGGTCTGTCCCCTAAGGCTAGGCCGCCTTCTGCTGCGACTCCTTCATCCGCGCGTCGAGGTCGCGCAGCGCCGTGCGCAGCCCTTCCTCCACCACCGGGTGGTAGAACGGCATCTCGAGCATCTGTGCCACGGTCATCTTCGCTTGCAAGGCCCACGCGAGCAGGTGGCCGATGTGCTCCGCGTCGGGACCCACCATCTCGGCGCCGAGGAAGCGCCCGGTCGTGGGGTCGCCGTAGACGCGCAGGTGGCCCTGGTTGCGCAGCATCACGCGGGAGCGCCCCTGGTCCTCGAACGACACCTCGCCCGCGGCGAGCGCATGGGCCTTGAGGGAGGCGAAGCCGCCGCCGATCACCGCGATCTGCGGGTCGGTGAACACGATGCCGAGCGGCGCGCGGCGCAGCCCGGGTAGTACCTTCGGGAACGACGCGGCGTTGCCGCCCGCGATGCGCCCTTCGTCCGCCGCCTCGTGCAGTATCGGCGCGTCGTTGGCGGCATCGCCCGCCATGAAGATGTGGCTCGTGCCCGCCTGCATGGTCTTCAGGTCGAACACCGGCACTCCCCAGGCATCGCGCGCGATGCCGGCGTTCTCCAGCGCCAGCCCATCCACATTCGGCTTGCGCCCGGTGGCGGCGAGCACGTAGTCGAAGCGCTCGGTGACCTTCTCGCCGCCGCGGGCCGTGTACTCGATCTCCACCTCGTCGCCGACGCGCTCCACTCGCGAGACGTGGGCATCGGGGTGGAGGGCCAGGTCCGAGCCGAACGCCTTCAGCGCCGCCTTCAGTACTTCCGGATCGGTGATGGGACCGACCCGCCCGCCACGCCCGAGGATCACCACCCGCACGCCGAGGCGCGAGAGGGCTTGTCCCAGCTCGAGGCCGATCACGCCGGGGCCGAACACCGCCACGGAGCGCGGCAGGTCGTCCCAGTCGAAGACGTCGTCGTTCACCACCAGCCGGTCGCCGAGGTTGGCGAGCAGCGGGGGCACGGCCGGGCGGGAGCCCGTCGCGATGACGATCGTGGCCGCATTCACCACCGTTGCGTCCTCGAGCTGCAGCACGTGCGGGTTCACGAACTTCGCGTAACCGGCGAGCTGGTCCTGGGCGGGGATGTTTTCCACGCCCTTCATCACCAAGCCCACGAAACGGTCGCGCTCGCCTTTCACGCGCGCCATCACCTCGCGGCCATCGATCCGTACCGGGGAATCCACGTGCACGCCGAACCCCGGCGCGCGATGGATCGCATGGACCGCCTCGGCCGCGGCGATCAGCAGCTTGGAGGGCATGCAGCCCACGCGAGCGCAGGTGGTGCCGCCGCGACCGCCCTCGATCACGACGGCGCGCTTGCCGGCCGCGCGGGCGGTGCGGTAGGCCGCGAGCCCGGCGGTGCCGGCGCCGATCACGGCGACATCGACGTTGAGGAGGGTGGTCATGTCATGGTTTCCTGTTGGGTGGCGAGATGATAACTCTCCCTCTGCCCAGCGATGCGTGGCGAGACGAGAGCTCTCCCTCTCCCCTGGGAGAGGGTCGGGGAGAGGGTGACGATCACGCCGCGAGCTTCTGCTTCCCCGCGAAATACTTCTCCAGCTCCTCCGCGCCGCCGATGTGCTGCCCGCCGATGAACACCTGGGGCACCGTGCCGCGGCCGGAGACCGCGCGCACCGACGAGAACGTGATGCCCTTGCCGAGCTGCACTTCCTCGAACGCCACGTCGTTGGCTTCCAGCAGGTCCTTGGCGCGGGCGCAGTGTGGGCAGCCGGCGCGGCTGAACAACACCACGGGCTCCGGGGCCTTCTCGCGCGGGGCGAGGTAGCCCAGCATCGTGTCGGCGTCGGAGACCTCGAACGGGTCGCCGTCCTTCTGCGGCTCGATGAACTGTTTTTCGATGACACCGTCGCGCACCAGCATCGAATAGCGCCACGAGCGCTTGCCGAAGCCCAGGTCGCTCTTGTCCACGAGGAGGCCCATCTGTTCGCTGAATTGTCCGTTGCCGTCGGGGATGAAGGTGATGTTCGGGGCGTTCTGGTCGCGCTGCCACTCGCTCATCACGAAGCCGTCGTTGACCGACAGGCACACGACCTCGTCGACGCCCAGCTTCGCGAAAGTGGAGGCGAGCTCGTTATAACGCGGCAGGTGGGTGGTGGAGCAGGTGGGCGTGTACGCGCCGGGGAGGGCGAACACGATCACGGTGCGCCCGGAGAAGATCTTCTTGGTGGAGACGTTCTTCCACTCGCCGTCCTGGCGGGTGCGGAAGGTGACTTCCGGGACGCGCTTGCCTTCGGAATTGGGGAACATGGTGGCGGTTTCCTCACGGGTTTGTCGATAGGGTATGCAAGCATTGTCCCCGTGACTCGATAGGCGAGTCCAATTGATTGTCTGTATACTTGCGATAGCCCCAGGCAATCGGAACCGTCCATGACCCTCACCGAGCTCAAGTACGTCGTCGCCCTCGCCCAGGAACGCCATTTCGGCCGCGCCGCGGGCAAATGCTTCGTGACGCAGCCCACGCTGTCGCTCGCCCTCGCCAAGCTCGAGGAGGAGCTGGGGGTGAAGCTCTTCGAGCGCAACAAGAACGAGGTGCTGGTCACCGGCCGGGGCGAGGCCATCGTCGAGCAGGCCCGCAAGGTGCTGGACGAGGTGGGCAAGATCCAGAACCTCGCCCGGGGCGGGCGCGACCCGCTGGCCGGATCGCTGCGCCTGGGGGTCATCCCTACCATCGGGCCATACCTGCTGCCCGACCTGATTCCCATCCTGCGCAAGCGCGCGCCGGACATGCCGTTGTCCATCGAGGAGAACCTCACCGGGAGCCTCGCGCCGATGCTGCGGGAAGGGGGGCTCGACGTGATCATCATCGCGCTGCCCTTCGTGCTGCCAGGCGTCAAGACCGAGGCGGTGTACGAAGAGGCATTCAGCGTCGTGGTCCCCGAGGGACACAAGTGGGCGCTGAGGAAGGGCATCAAGCCCTCGGAGCTCGCCGACGAGAACCTGCTGATGCTGAACAACGGCAACTGCTTCCGCGACCAGGTGATGGAAGCGTGCCCGGGACAGGCGAATACCGCGCTCCCGGAGGGGCGCGCCGGCAGCTCGCTCGAGACCATCCGCAACATGGTGGCCTCGGGACTCGGTGTCAGCGTCATGCCCGACAGCGCGCTCACCTCGCGCTACGCGACCCGGATGCTGAAGGTGGTGCCGTTCTCCTCACCCATCCCGTCGCGCAAGGTGGCGCTGGCGTGGCGCACCGGTTTCGACCGGCCCGCGGCCGTCGATGTTCTCGCCGAGGCGATCCGCGGCATCAAGATGCCGTGCCTCAGGATGTCGCGCGCCGCCTAGTTGGAGAAGAGCAGCTCCATGTAGTTGCGCAGGTGTTTGGGCAGATCGCCCATTTCCTCGACTTCTTCCGCGGCGACAGCCTCAATTTGCGCAACCGCATCTCGCGTGTGCTACCCCACTGGTCCCCTGAGGCGCCCATGTACTCGTTCGTCCTCGGCATGCATGCCTTTGGGCTGGAGGAGTGCAACCAGTATCCCGCAGCGGAAGCCGCGGGCCGCCGCGCGCTCGAGCTGGCGCCGGAGGACGCCTGGGGCCGTGCACGCCATGACCCATGTCTTCGAGATGCAGGGCCGCGTCGATGAAGGCATCGCCTTCATGCGCGAGCGGCAGGGCGATTGGGCCACCTCCGACAACGGCTTTGCGTTCCACAACTGGTGGCACCTGGCGCTCTTCTACATGGACCGCGGCGACTTCGGCGGCGCGCTCAAGGTCTACGACGATGTGCTCGCCGACGCCCATGCCATGGCGGTGTCGCGCCTCGATGCCACGTCGCTGCTGTGGCGGCTGCGCCTCGAGGGCGTCGATGTCGGCGTGCGCTTCGAGGCTGTCGCCGATGCGTGGCAGGAGAGTCTCGGCGCCGAGGGCGGCTTCTACGCCTTCAACGATTTCCACGCGGCGATGGCCTTCGCCGCCACCGGCCGCGCCGAACCGATCCGCAAGTTGCGTTCGGTGCTGGAGGATGCGGCCGGGGAGATGCGCGCCAACGGGGAGATGACCCGCGCGGTGGGCATCGATGTTTCGGAAGCGGCGATCGACTACTGCGCCGGCAGCTTCGCCCGCGCGGCCGCGCGGCTCGCGACGGTGCGCGACGGCGCCTGGCGCTTCGGCGGGAGCCACGCCCAGCGTGACGTGCTCAGCCTCACCCTGATCGAGAGCGCGCGCCGCTCCGGCAATGTGTTGCTGGCCGCCCACCATGTGCAGGAACGCATGGTTCACAAGCCCGCGAGCCAATGGGGCGCGCGGCTGATGCAACGTATCGGAGAAACCGGCGCCACGACGCAGCGGGTCGCCGAGGAGGTGCATTGATAGAGGGCAGCCGCCCACGCGATGCTGGCGCTGGCGGCCTGCGTGGCGATCGGCTTCGCTGCGGAAGCTCGCGGCCTGATGCCGATTTCCGGCGCCATCGGGCCCGACCTGGGGGCTATTGTCCTCTGGGGCACGCTCGCGGCGCTGGCGCTGCGGCTGGCCAGCGTACCGCCGTTCCTGCTGACCGACGTGGCACTCGCCATCGGCTCGCTGGTGGGCGCGCGGTCGCTGCTGCGCGCGCTGGCGCTCGGCGTCCACGGGCTCTTCGGCTTCCACTTCTTCCTGTTCCTCGCGCTGCGTCGGGCCCCACCGGCCGAGGCGAGCCTGGCGTAGTTGGATTCGCGGGGTTGAAGGGGTTCGCCCTAACTGAGATCCTTGATCAACGCCGCACGAATCTGCGCCGCCACCGGATCCAGCGTCGCGGAGTACTGGGGGTGGTCCACGCCGATCGCCAACGCCACACCATACTTGAGCGACGCGGCCATCTCCTGGGTGAGCTCGAAGCGCAGGAAATGCACGGCCGAGGTCTTGGTGTCGTTCTCGCGCTCGAGGTCTTCGTCGGCGATGGCGTAGACCGCCTTGCAGCCCTCCACGCGGACCCAGGTGCGGTCCTCGATGCCGCGCAGCTTCGTGAGCGCCACCTGGCGCTCGGCGACATCCTCGTACTCGATCAGCATCGTCGCCTTGAAGTTGCGCCCGTCGGGCACCAGCGGGTTGTAGGCGTCGATCTCGTCCTGGATGCCCGACTCCTCGAAGATCTTCTCCACCCGCAGCATCTCCTGCACCTGGTAGAGCATGGTGAGCTCGTCCACGAAGATCAGCGTCACGTGCTCGCCCAGGTGAACGGTGCGGTCCTTCTTGTGGGCGATCACCTGGGCGCGGAATTCCTTGCGCGCCTTGGCATAGGCCTCGAGGGTCAGCAGCGAAGCGCGGGAGATCTTGTTCGTGGCGATCATGGGTTCCTTTAGTCGGGCAGCCCGTAGGCCATCCGCATCAATGTGAGGGGGTGGCGCAGCTCGGCCTTGCCCCGGGTTTGGGCGCGCTCGAGGCCTTCCTCGAGGTGGTGCGCGGCGAGCTGGCAATCGGAGGCGAAGTAGTCCGGAGCGAATTCCCCGATCTGGCGCACCACCGGGCGCCCGATCTTCAACGCCGTCGCGTGGAACTCGGCCTTCACGCCCCACGTCCCGGAGTGGCCCGAGCAGCGCTCGATGGCCAGAACCTCCGTGCCCGGCACCTGCTGCAGCGCCTCCTGGGTCTTCATCGCGCCCTTCTGCACGCGCGAGTGGCAGGGGACGTGGTACGCCACCTTGCCCAGCGGACGGGGAAACTCGGTCTTGAGCAGCCCGTCGCGCCGGCGCGCCATCAGGTACTCGAACGGGTCGAACATCGCGTCGCGCACCGCGATCACGTCCGGGTCGTCCGGAAACATGAGCGGCAGCTCCTGCTTGAACATGAGCGTGCACGAAGGCACCGGCGTCACGATCGCGTACCCCGCGCGCGCCAGCTTCGCGAGGGGCGGAATGTTGATGGACTTGAGCTGCTCCACCGCCTCCAGGTCGCCCAGCTCGAGCTTGGGCATCCCGCAGCACGCCTCTTTCTCCACCACCACGAAGGGAATCGCGTTGTGGTCGAGGATCTTCAGCAAGTCGTGGCCGATGCCGGGCTCGTTGTAGTTCACGTAGCAGGTGGCGAATATCGCCACTTTGCCCGGGGTCTTCACGCCGTCGCGCACCGGGTAGTCGGAGCTCTTCGCCGCGTTGGGGCGGAACTTGCGCGAAGTGAACTCGGGCACCCACGCGTCCTTCGCCACGCCCACCATCTTCTCGCCCAGCTCGCGCAGCGGCTTCGACTTCGCCGCGGCGTTCACCACCTGCACGACCACGGGAATCGTCGCCAGCTTGCCGTTGCGGTCGGTGGAGGAGAGCGCGCGGTCCCGGACAGGATGCTTCATCGTCCCCGCCTTGAACTGGTGGGCCTTGGCGCGCAGCATCAGGTGCGGGAAGTCCACGTTCCAGGGGTGCGGCGGAACGTACGGGCACTTGACCATGTAGCACATGTCGCAGAGGTAGCACTGATCCACTACTTCCCAGAACTTTGCCTTCGGCACCCCGTCGACTTCCATCGTTTCGCTCTCGTCGACAAGGTCGAAGAGCTTCGGGAAGGTGTTGCACAGGCTCACGCAGCGGCGGCAGCCGTGGCAGATGTCGAAGACACGCTCCATCTCGGCGACGATCTTCGGCTCCTCGTAGTACTCGGGGTTCTTCCAGTCGATCGCGTGACGCGTGGGTGCCTGCAGATTGCCTTCTGTAGCCATGGTGTTGTCTCTACTTGTCGTGGGATTTAGGAAAGGGTTCGCGGAAAACCCTTTCGTAAATCGCTACGCCCGGGCGGCGTAGCGAGAGAGTGAATCAATCCACCAGTTCAGCGAGCGCCTTGGTGTAGCGGTTCGCATGCGAACGCTCGGCCTTGGCCAGCGTCTCGAACCAGTCGGCCACTTCGTCGTGACCTTCGTCACGTGCGGTTTTGGCCATGCCGGGGTACATGTCGGTGTACT
>JBBQBW010000114.1:0-7230 GCA_038318025.1 Burkholderiales bacterium
CGACCGCGGGGGTGACAACGACCGCGGGGGTGACAATGACCGAAGGCCCTCGTCACCCCCGCGAAGGCGGGGGCCCAATCACCACCTCCTACTTGAGGAACCCCGCCCCGCGATCGCGCAGGAAAGCGCGATAGTCCTCGAAGCGCACCACGCCCGCGCCGCGCCGGTCGATGGCGTCGAAGTGCCGGGCGATGAAGCCCAGGCCCGCTGCCTGCGCCGCCCCGCGCGTGAGCCCTCCGCCGGGTGCTGCCGCCATGAAGTCGGCGCGCAGCTTGCGTTCCACTTCCAACTCGAGATCCGCGCCCACCTTCGCCTTCGGCATCCGGCGCGCCGCTTCCTGCACGGCTGGCGGAACCCAGGGATCGCGCATCTCCCCTTCCGCCGCCGCGCGTCCCTGGCCGTGGGCCGCGCCCGCGCCGAGCACGCCGGCGAAGAGCACCCCGAGAATGTGCTTCATCGCAGCGCCCTCCGGTAGAAGTCCGCGAGGTCGGCCTTCTGCCGCACCCGCGCCGCGTCGTCGAGGTACATCATGTGCCCGCCCGCGTAGTTGCGGACCTGCACGTTGGCCCGCGTGCCGAGCCGCGCCAGGTCCTGCTCGGTGGTGAAGAACGGAGTGGCGACGTCGTAATGGCCGCTCGCCACCAGCACCTGCAGCGTCGGGTTGAGCGTGAGCGCCGTGGCGAGATCCGGCACCGTATCCGGCACCGCGCGGCCGTCGTGCGAGAAGTCCCAGACCTGGATCGCGTTGGAGAGGGTCACATACGCCGACGGCGTGGTGTAGCGCAGCGTGCCGCCGAGGTACGCCCCGATCGCCGAGACGAAGGACCCGACGATGGCCGAGCTCGAGGGATCGTTGCTTGCGGCCCCCCCGCCCACCTCGGTGACGCGCGTGTCGTAGCGGCCCAGCAGCGTGCCGGGAAGGAGCTGAATGCGGTAAGTACCCGGCGGCATGTTGAACTGCACCTGCCACGAAGTCACCGCGAGGCCGGTGAGCGCCGCCGCCTCGGCCACGACTTCCGGGTCGGGCGCCTCCGGGGGGCTCGCGAGGAAGCGCCGGACGGCGGGATCGTAGCGCTGCGTCGCGAAGCGCCGCGCCCTGGCGAGGAACTCGTCGAGCGCGCTGCCGGCCGGTTGCGGAGTTGCTCGCTGGAACCACGCGCCGGTGGCCGCAAAGCTCGGCACGTACCCCTGGCAGCTGGTGGTGATCGGAACCATTACGCCGCAATTGTTCGAATAGTCGAGCACCGAGGAGAGCAGCACGATGCCCCGCAGCCCCACGCCCGCCCGCTCGAGCAGCCGCGCCAGGACCGCGGTGCGCGTGGTGCCATAGGATTCGCCGAACAGGAAGCGCGGCGACGAATCGCGCTGGTTCACCGTCACGTAGCGCATCACGAAATCGCGGAACACCTCGGCGTCGCTGCCCACGCTCCAGAAGGCGCGGTTGGTGTTGGGCGCGATGGCCTGGGAATAGCCGCTGCCCACGGCGTCGACGAATACCAGGTCGGTCACGTCCAGCAGGCTCTCGGCGTTCTCCACCAGGGGGAACGGCGTGGGCCCGTTATGCAGCGGCGCGCGCGCATCGAGTCGCCGCGGGCCAAATGACCCCAGGTGCAGCCACACTGAAGCCGAGCCCGGACCGCCGTTGTAGAAGAAGGTGACGGGTCGCGTGGCCGGGGCAGCGCCATCGAGCGTGTAGGCCACGTAGAAAAACGAAGCGCGCGGTGCCTGCGTCGTGAGCGCCAGCGCGGTCATGTGGCCCGCCGTTACCGTGTAGTTGAGCGGAACCCCGCCCAGCACCATCGACTGGCGCGTGACGGTGGTGATCTCCGCCGCGGTGGGAAGCGAGGCTTCCGCCGCCGTCGAATACACCACCGGATCGGTCCACGAGGCGGTTGCGGGCGGCGGTGGGGTAGTGGAACCGCCCCCGCCTCCACCGCTGCCACCGCAAGCCGCGACCAGCAGTGCCAGGGCCGCCGCGGCACATCGCATGCGCAAGGTTTCCATCGCCCGAGTATAGGGACCACGCGAGCCTTTGCACCTACCGTAACAATTTGCAAGGTGGTGCGTGCAAGATGCGCGCCGACCGACACGCCGCGGTGAAAAATTTGGCGCTTCTCCGTGCGCCGACACTGGAGCACACTGGATCAATCGAATTGCATCACGGCAGGTCCCATGCCCATGACGATCAACATCCTCAAGCCGGTCGCGCCCGCTTCCACCTCGGTGCGCCGAACCGCGCCCCGCGAGCGTGACCATGACCTTCCCGTGCTCGCGACGGAGCAGCACGCCGGCATGTTGCGCCCGCAGTGGGACAAGCTGCTCTCCGCCGGCGTCCAGCCCGCGCTGGTGCTCGGCGCCGAACGCCGCCTCGAAGGAGAACGCCAGGGCTAGCGATTTCGCGCGCGACCAGCACCATTCACGGGGCAAGGATGAGAAAATGCCTCCGTGCCCCTGCTCCAGCTCTCCGAAGCCTCCCTCGCTTACGGTCTCGTCCCCCTGCTCGACCACGCCGACCTCGTGGTCGACACGGGCGAGCGCATCGGCCTCATCGGCCGCAACGGGACCGGCAAGTCCAGCCTGCTGCGCATCGTGGAGGGAATCGCACGCGCCGACGATGGCAAGGTGTGGACCGCGCCGGGCCTGAGGCTCGCGAGCGTCCCCCAGGAGCCCGCCTTCACCGCAGGGCACACCGTGTTCGAGGCGGTGGCTGAAGGCGTCGGCGAGGCGGCGCGCCTGCTGGTCGAGTACCACGCCGCCATCCACGACGAGGATATGGAGCGCCTGCAGCACGCCCAGGAGGCGCTGGAGGCCGCCAACGGCTGGACGCTCGAGCACCGCATCGAGGCGGTGATCACGCGGCTCGCCCTGCCCGAAGACACCCTGGTGGAGAACCTCTCCGGTGGACTGCGCAAGCGCGTGGCGCTCGCCCGTGCCCTGGTGATGGGGCCCCAGCTCCTGCTGCTGGACGAGCCGACCAACCACCTCGACATCGCCTCCATCGAGTGGCTGGAGGAGACGCTGCTGCAGTTCGGGGGCGCGGTGCTCTTCGTGACGCACGACCGGCGCTTCCTCGACCGCATCGCCACCCGCATCATCGAATTGGATTGCGGCAAGCTCGGCAGCTACCCCGGCAACTACACCGCCTACGAGATCCGCAAGGCCGAGCAGCTCGCCATCGAAGCGGTGGAGAACCGCAAGTTCGACAAGCTCCTCGCCCAGGAGGAGCAGTGGATCCGCAAGGGCGTGGAGGCGCGGCGCACCCGCAACGAGGGCCGCGTGCGGCGCCTCGAATCGCTGCGACTGGAGCGTGCGGCGCGCCGCGACCGCGTCGGCAAGGTGGAGCTCACCGTGGCCCAGGGCGAGCGCTCCGGGAAGCTGGTGGCGGAGCTGGAGCACGTCTCGAAGTCCTATGGCGGGCGCAAGGTCGTGGACAACTTCTCCGCGCGGCTGATGCGCGGCGACAAGGTGGGTTTCATCGGGCCCAACGGCAGCGGCAAGACCACGCTGCTGAAACTGATCCTGGGCGAGATCGAGGCGGATGCCGGCAAGGTGCGCCTCGGCACCAAGCTCGCCGTGGCCTACTTCGACCAGCTGCGCAGCGCCCTCGACGACAACGCGACGCTCGCCGACACCATCGCCCCGGGCAGCGACTTCGTCGAGCTGGAGACCGGCCGCAAGCACGTGATGAGCTACCTGGGCGATTTCCTCTTCCCGCCGGAGCGCGCGCGGGCGCTGGTGAAGTCGCTCTCCGGCGGCGAGCGCAATCGCCTCTTGCTGGCGCGACTCTTCGCCCAGCCCGCCAACGTGCTGGTGCTGGACGAGCCCACCAACGACCTGGACATCGAGACCCTCGAGCTCCTCGAATCCCTGCTGCAGGAGTACCCGGGCACGCTGTACCTGGTGAGCCACGACCGCGCCTTCCTCGACAACGTGGTCACCCAGACCATCGCCTTCGAAGGCGACGGCCAGTGGAAGGAATACGCCGGCGGCTACGGCGACTGGCAGCGCGCCCGGGGCGGGAAGAAGGATCCCGCGGCGCCCCAGGCCATCGATGCGCCCGCCCCCGCGGCGCCCGCCAAGGCCGTCAAACGCGTGAAGCTTTCGAACAAGGAAGCGCGCGAGCTGGAGGAGCTGCCCGCGCGGCTGGAAGCCCTGGAGCGCGAGCAGGGCGAGATCGCAGCGCGGCTCGCCGACCCCGCCGTCTACCAGGACAAGTCGGTGGACGTGAAGGCGCTGGGTGCCCGCAACGTGGCGATCGACGCCGAGCTCTCCACCCTCCTCGCGCGCTGGGAGGCGCTGGAGGCGCGGAAGTAGGAGCTCGGGAAAGCCGGGGAGAGGGCCGCCGAAGTCTCCCTCTCCCCTGGGAGAGGGCCGGGGAGAGGGTCGCTACTTCGCCGTTCCGTCGTACTTCTGCACCTTCACGCACTCGACGGGTGTGTGAATTCATGGCCGGCGGTGTGCAGGCAAGGTCACCACGGGGCCGGCCGGGGCCGGGACGGGTTCGATCGATGTGAGGCGAAGGTCCGCGAACCACGCGGATCCGGTGCCCGACAGCATCACACCGTACCCAAGAGAATTCGCATTGGCGACGACCGGCACCTGGACGGAGAAGCGCATCCACTCGGAGGTGCCCTTCACTGGGCGACTTGCCGCCATGTCATCGACCGATAGGGTGCGGCCCTGCGCATCGACGGAGGCCAGCCACAGGGACGCGCCTACGGGAGCGCCCTCGGTTCGGATCCAGCCGGTGAGCAGCGCCTTCTTTCCGACGGAGAGCCCGGGAGCGACCGACTGCTCGAGGCGCTGGCGACCCTCCGCCCCCCTCTTACCGACGATCTTGACCGCGCACGGCAGGCCCCACGGCGCGCTGGCGCAATCGCGGGAGACGACGTAGCCGGGCTCGGCGTTCGCGATCCAGCCTTCCGCCTGCCCGTCCGCGGTCCACGCCTGGAAATCCAGGTTCTTCCCCGGCAGCGGCGCCGCGCCGGCCAGCGCGCAAGCGCCGAGCCACGCGCCCGCCGCGAGCGCGCGCGTCAACCGCCAGCTCACGAGTCGGCTACAGGCTGATGAACGGCTTGAATCCGCCGTAGATCATCCGCTTGCCGTCGAAGGGCAGCGTCTTCGGGTCCATCATGCCTTCGAGGCGCGGGTCCTTCATCATCGCCTTGTTGGCCTTGTTGCGGAGCGCCTTGGAGGGGTAGATCACCCACGAGAACACCACCACCTCTCCCGCCTTGAGCTTCACGCTCTGGGGGAACGAGGTGAGCTTGCCCGGCTTCACGTCGTCCGAAATCGCCTCGTGGTACTCGGTGGCGCCCAGGTCCTTGATCACGGCGGCGAACTTGCGCGCCATGCGCTTGTAGGCGGCGAGGTTCTTCTTCGGAACGGGCAGGACGAAACCGTCGACATAGGCCATGCGGATCTCCGTAAATAGGTGTCCAACGATTATCACGCAAGTTCAACGATGGCGCAGGCAGCTGCCCGCTCCCGGTTGCTACACTCCGGCATCGTTTCGGAGACACTGATGACCTTCCTTCGCCTTCTCGCCGCCACCCTCGTCGCTGCCCTTGCCAGCGGAGTGTCGCATTCCCACGACAAACTGGGGGCGACCCTCAACTTCATCGGCGACTTCCGCCGCAACCACGAGTTCGCGGACGTGGTGAAGCAATCGCGCAAGTTCCTCAAGATCGGGCAATTCGACGACCAGCAGGCGGCCAACCTGGCGCCGCTCGGACCGGCAGGGTGGCCCTCGACCGACTTCCGGCTCTTCGCCATGGCGGCGCAGCAGGACACGGTCGCGCTGGCCGGCACTTACAAGATCGTCTTCATCGGGCAGGCGACGCTCACCATTCCCGGCGGCGGCAGCGGCTCGATCCAGAACCAGACGTCTTTCGCCGGCATCACGCGGGCCGACCTGGTGTTTCCCGCCGGTGCCGAGAACATGATCATCGACTTCACCGGGACCAGCGGCGCGGTGAGCGACCTTCGGATCATCCGGCCCGGGTACGATCCGGAAGTGGCCCCGTTGCTCCACCTGCCATGGAAGAGCCATGCGGGACGCTTCAGCGTGCTGCGTTTCCTCGACTGGACCCGCACCAACGGCAACCGCGCGATCACCTGGAGCAATCGCGAGAACCAGGGTCCCGGCACCGAGGCCTACATCGCGCGCTGGGAAACCGTGGCCGATGCCGCCAACTCCCTCGGCCGCGATGCCTGGATCAACATCCCGGTGCAGGCCAACGACGATTACGTGACCAACCTCGCGACCCTGATGCGCGACCGGCTGGATCCGGCGCTCAACCTGTACGTAGAGTACGGCAACGAGCTCTGGAATTTTTCGATCCGCGACGCCGACCTCGACACCATCAACGGCGGGGCCTTCAACGGCGCCACGGTGAACCGCAACCTCGCCGTGGCCTCGCCGAGCGACTCGCCGTTGCGCTACGACGGCACCATCGACGAGAACGTGCTTGCCTTCCGCCGCGTGGCCCTGCGGCTGAAGGAGATCAGCGACATCTTCAAGTCGGTGTGGGGCGCCCCGGCGCTCAACACTCGCGTGCGGCCCGTGCTCGCGGGCCAGATGGCCAACAGCTTCATCGTGACCGAGGGCCTGCGCCTCGTGGACGAGGGCCTGAACATCCGCCCCGACACCGTCTTCTACGCCCTCTCCGGCGCACCCTACATCTTCCCCTCGGCGACACCCGATGGCGGCGCCGACGAGACGCCGGGCATGACCGCCGGGCAGATCCTCACCGGCCTCGCGGCGGGTGTGGCCAACGCGCCGGCGGAGAACGCCTACCAGTACCTCACCCACGCGGGCCTGGGCGCCTGGTATGGGCTCAAGGTGGTCGCCTACGAGGCGGGCTTCGACAACTTCGGCGCGCAGAACATCGCCGCCAAGCGCGCCGCGAACCTGGACCCGCAGATCCGCAGCCTTTGCAAGTCGCTCATAGACCAGTGGCACGCGTTCGGCTTCGAGCACCTGATGTGGTTCAACGCCGGGGCCGACACCTACAACACGCAGTTCGGCATGTGGCCGCTGATGGAAGACATCTCGGGTCCCGACTCGCCGAAGGACCAGTGCATGGAGGACGTGCTGGCCTCTTCCCTTCCGGCCATCACCGCCGGCACCTCGGTTGCGACGCCGGTGGCGGGCGGCAATTTCAGCGGCAGCGCCACGCCCAGCGGATCGGTTTCCGGTGGGGCGGGCCCGTTCGGGTTCCCGGGCTA
>JBBQBW010000115.1:0-7219 GCA_038318025.1 Burkholderiales bacterium
GTCGAGCACCACATCGGCCCCGCGGACCAGCGCCTGCAGCCGCTCGGGCGAGGCTCGCTCCTCGAGCGCCTCGACGCAAACTTCGGGATTCACCTGCGCCAGGGTGCGCGCCGCCGAGGCCGCCTTGGGCTGCCCGATCGACTCGACGCGATGCACCACCTGGCGCTGCAGGTTGGTGAGGTCGACGTGGTCGCCGTCGCAGATCGTGATGCGGCCGACGCCGCTGGAAGCGAGGTAGAGGAGTGCCGCGGAACCGAGCCCGCCCGCACCGACGACCAGGGCGTGGGATGCGAGGAGACGCTCCTGCGCCTCCTCGCCGAACTCGTTCAGCAGCAGGTGCCGGCTGTAGCGCAGCCGCTGGGTGTCATCCACCGGGCGCTGGCCCCGCCGGCAAGCGCGCCTATAGCGCCGCGGCGGTCTTGGCCACCGTGGCCGCGGGCGTGACCGGGAGGCCCTTCAAGTGCTTCACGGCGGCGTTGAGCTGCACATCTTCCTTCTTGGCGTTGGGGTCCTTCTTGGCGTCGGCCTTGGCGTCCTTGCCGGCCTCGCCTTCTTCACCCTTCACCTTGCGGGTGGTGGCGCCCGCCGCGGCCGAAGGCTTGCCCACCGCCGCGGGACCGCCGGAGATGATGAGGTCCTTGGGCTTGGTGGCCTTCGCCGGGGCATTGGGGGATTCCTTGTCGTCCTGCACCGAGAGGTGGTGATGCAGGTCCGCCTCGCGCATTACGACCTTCACGTTCTCGTCCTCGACCAAGATGTCGGCCGAGATGCCCTTGGCCTGGATCGAGCGACCGCCCGGCGTGTAGTAGCGCGCCGTGGTGAGCTTGACCGCCTGGTTGTTGGGCAGCGGCAGGATGGTCTGCACCGAGCCCTTGCCGAAGGTCTGCGTGCCGACGATGGTGGCGCGCGCGTGGTCCTGCAGGGCGCCCGCCACGATTTCCGAGGCGGAGGCCGAGGCGCCGTTCACCAGCACCACCATTGGCACCGTCTTCACGCCTGGGGGAATGCGCGACAGGTAGTCTTCCTTGAAGGAGCCGCGGACGTAGTTCTCCTTGGTCGCGGTGAGGCGCATCTTCGCGTCCTCGGTGCGGCCGTCGGTGTAGACCACCAGCGCGTTCCTGGGCAGGAAGGCGGCCGAGACGGCGACGGCGGAATTGAGCAGGCCGCCGGGGTTGCCGCGCAGATCGAGCACCAGGCCCTTCACGTCGCCGTTGGCCTGCTTCCACAGGTCGTTCAGCGCCGTCACCAGGTTCTCGCCGGTGTGCTCCTGGAACTGGGTGATGCGGATCATCGCGTAGCCGGGCTCGATCATCCTGGCCTTGACGCTGCGGACCTTGATCACGTCGCGCTTCACGACGAATTCGAGCGGGCCTTCGGCGCCCTTGCGGATGACCGTGAGCTTTACTTCGGTGTGCGGCTTGCCGCGCATCTTCTTCACCGCGTCGGAGAGCGAAATGCCCTTCACCGACACTTCGTCCAGCTTGATGATCACGTCGCCCGCCAGCACGCCGGCGCGGAACGCGGGCGTGTCCTCGATGGGGGCGATCACCTTGATGAAGCCATCTTCGGCGCCCACCTCGATGCCGAGGCCGCCGAACTCGCCCTGCGTGCCCACCTGGAGGTCGCGATAGGCCTCCTGGTCGAGGAACGCGGAGTGCGGATCGAGGCCGGTCAACATGCCGTTGATCGCCTCCTTGAGGAGCTTCTTGTCTTCCACCGGCTCCACGTAGTCGCTCTTGATGCGGCCGAAGACCTCGCTGAAGAGGCGCAGCTCGTCCACCGGCAGCTGCAGGATGGACACCTGGCGGTCGGCGACGGCGGAGAAGTGGAGGCTGGCTGCGACGCCGAGGGCGGCGCCGAAGGCTACGAGACCCGCTTGATGAAACTTGATTGGCACGTTGTCACCCTGAAGGAATGGTTCGGATATTCCCTGGCGCTTATTGGGCAACCCACCGCATCGGGTCGAACGGTTTTCCGTCACGCCTCAACTCAAAGTATAGACCGGATTCCGGCTGTCCACCCGATGCGCCGGCGTGCGCGACGACATCTCCGGAACGCACCGCTTCCCCCACCGGCCGCAGCAGCGAATCCGCGTAGGCGTAGAGGCTCATGAAACCCCCGCCGTGGTCAAGAATCAACAGGTTACCGAAGCCGCGCAGCCAATCCGCATAAACAACGCGCCCATCGGCCACGGCGTGCACCGTTGCACCTGTAACGGCGCGGATGAAGAGTCCCTTCCAGCTCGACCCCGGCTCCTCCCGGGCGGCGCCGAAGCGCCCGGCGATCTCGCCGCGCACCGGCAGCCGCAGCCGCCCCTGGAGCTGGGCGAAGGGCCGGGACGCCGTCGAGGCGTCCGCGACCCGGTCGACCGCCTTGCCTTTCGCCGTTTCCTTCGGCGCCTGCTTCGGCGGGGCGGGGCGCGCCGCGAGCGCCCGCGCGATTTCCTGGACGAGGCGAGCGAGGCGCGCCTCGTCGCGCTTGAGCTTGCCGATCTCGGCCCGGTTGCGCGCGATGTCGCCCGCGAGCTTGGCCACCACCGCCGCGCGCTCGGCGCGCTCCTTCTCCAGGCGCTGGGTCTCCCGGGCGCGCTCCGCCTCGTTCTGGGCCAGCTCGTCGCGGCGCGAGGCCGCGTCGCGCTCCAGGGCCGCGAGCCGCTCGCCCTTGGAACGCAGCTCGCCGATCAGGCCCGCGCGCGCGCGCTGGATGTACCCGTAGTACTGCATGTGGCGGGCGGCCGTGGCGGCGTCGCGGCCCTCGAGCGCGAGGCGCAAGCGGTCGGGGGTGCCATGGCGGTGCTGCAGGCGCAGCAGCCGGCCCGCCAGCGCCTCCTGCTCGGACATTCCCGCGCGCGCCTCGCGCTCCTGGCGCGCCAGCTCCTCGAGGCTCGCCTCGATGGTGCGGCGGCCCTGGGCCAGCTCGAAGAGCGCGCGCTGCGACTCGCTCACGGCGCGCCCGCTCTCGCGCAACTGGTCGACGGCTTCGCCGCGCGACTCCTCGGCGGCGGCGAGGTCCTTCTGCAGCCGCTCGATGCGCCCGCGCATTTCCTGGAGCTCGCGCTCGCTCGCCGCCTTGCGGTCGGGGGCACCGACGGCCACGCCCGCGACGCAGGCGAGGCTCGCCACGAGCGCGCGCACGGCACGCGCCGAAGGCATCCGGCTAACGCGCCTTGCCCTGGCTCGCCACGGAGTGCATCGCCGCGGCGACCGCCGCGGGGTCGCCGAGGTAGTAGCGGCGGATCGCGCGCAGGGAATCGTCGAGCTCGTACACCAGCGGGATGGCGGTGGGAACGTTCTCGGCCACGATGTCCGCTTCCGACATGCCGTCGAAGTGCTTGATGAGGGCACGGATGCTGTTGCCGTGGGCGGCGACGAGCACGCGCTCGCCGGCAGCGACACGGGGGGCGATGCGCTCTTCCCAATAGGGAACCACGCGCGCCACGGTGTCCTTCAGGCACTCGCTCATCGGCACCGCCCCCGCTTTCAACCCCGCGTAGCGCGGGTCGCGGGACGCATCGCGCTCGTCGCCGGCTTCGAGCGCCGGGGGCGGCGTGTCGTAGCTGCGGCGCCAGACCAGCACCTGCTCCTCGCCGAACTTGGCGGCGGTCTCGGCCTTGTTGAGCCCCTGCAAGGCGCCGTAGTGGCGCTCGTTCAGGCGCCAATCCTTCTCGACCGGAAGCCAGAGGCGGTCCATCTCCTCGAGCGCCAGGTTGAGCGTGCGGATCGCTCGCTTCAGCAGGGAAGTGAAGGTGAAGTCGAAGTCGTAGCCCTCCTTCACCAGCAGCCGCCCGGCGGCGCGCGCCTCCTCCACGCCCTTGTCGGTGAGGTCCACGTCCTTCCAGCCGGTGAAGCGGTTTTCCTTGTTCCAGGCGCTTTCGCCGTGGCGCAACAACACGAGTTTTTTCATGCTTCGAGTTTAGCAAAGGGGCGGGCGACTAAAATCACGGTTTGCCCACAATCCCCCACGTGGACGTTCCCTCACCGCGCGACGAGTTCATCGCCGGCAGCCGCGAAATCGCGCCGACGCTGCTCGGCACCATTCCATTCGGCCTCGTCACCGGCATCGCCTCCATCGGCTCAGGACTCACGGCGGTGCAGGCGGTCGCGCTCTCGGTGCTGTCGTTCTCGGGCATCGCGCAGCTCATCACCTCCCAGCTCCTCGCGTCGGCCTCTCCCCTGCCGGTGGTGGTGGCCGCGGCATTCGTGGTGAGCCTGCGACTCATGATGTACAGCGCGGCGCTCGCGCCGTTGCTCGCGCACCTCGACCGTGGGTGGCGCGTGCTCCTTTCCTACCTGATGACCGACCAGAGCTTCGCCACTACCACGCGCCGCTACGGAGAGCCGGGGGATGCGCGGCATCGCCATTGGCACATGCTGGGCTCGTGCGCGACGCTCTACGTGACCTGGCAGGCGGCGGTTATCGTAGGGGTGCTGGCAGGGGCCCAGGTGCCCACCGGCTGGTCGCTCGACTTCGCCGTGGTGCTCACCTTCATCGCGCTCCTGGTGCCCGCGGTGAAGACCCGCGCCGACCTCGCCGCGGCCATCGTCGCGGGCGCCGTGGCGCTCATCGCCGCGGGGCTGCCCTATCGCCTGGCGCTGGTGGTGGCGTCCATCGCCGGGATCGCCGCGGGCATGGCGATCGAGCTCACCCACAGGCACCGGCGATGACCGCCTGGGTCGCGATCGTGATCGTCTCGGCGGTGACGTTCCTGCTGCGGGCATCCTTCATCCTGTTCGCCGATCCCCAGCGGTTTCCCCACCGCTTCCGGCAGGCGCTCACGTTCGTGGCGCCCGCGGTACTGGCGGCGATCGTGGCGCCCGGGCTCCTCATCGCCGACGGGCACTTCGACACGACGCTCGCCAACCCGCGCTGGATCGCGGGCGCGGTGGCGATCGTGGCCACCATCCTCACCCGCAGCGCCGTCGCCGCCATCGCCGCGGGGATGGGCGCCCTGTGGATGCTCCAATGGGCCCTGGCCCGGATCGCATAGGGGGTCCAGCCGGGGGTCCGCGTCTGCTAAAATCGATGTTTTTTCCGGGCGCTCTTGCGCCTCGCGAAGGACATCCAGCCCCATGGGCGAATTCGTCATGAACAACCTGGCCCTCGTCGCGCTCTTCGTGATGAGCGGCGTGATGCTGGCCTGGCCCGAGATCCTCAAGGCCGTGGGCGGCGGGGCCGAAATCGGCACGCTCGAGGCCACGCGCCTCATGAACGACCACAAGACGCTGGTCCTCGACATCCGCGACGAGAAGGAATTCGCCGCCGGCCACGTCCCCAAGGCCCGGCATGTCCCGCTGCGCGACCTGGCCAAGCGCGCCGAAGAGCTCGCCAAGTGGAAGGACAAACCGGTGCTGGTCACCTGCAAGAGCGGCACTCGCGCGGGCGCCGCATGCCGCCTGCTCAAGTCCGCCGGCTTCACGCAGGTGGCGCAGCTGAAGGGCGGACTCACCGCCTGGCAGGCGGCGAGCCTGCCGGTGGAGAAATGACGATGGCGAAGATCCTCATGTATTCCACCGGCGTCTGCCCCTACTGCCTGATGGCCGAGCGCCTGCTCAAGTCCAAGGGCGTCGCCGAGATCGAGAAAGTCCGCGTGGACCTCGAGCCCGCCCGCCGCGACGAGATGATGCAGCGCACCGGCCGGCGCACCGTGCCGCAGATCTATGTGGGCGAGCGCCATGTCGGCGGCTACGACGACCTGGCCGCCCTCGACCGCGCCGGCGGCCTCGAACCGCTGCTCGCGGCCCCCTGAACCTCCCCGAAATCCGAACCCCGTCATCCCCGAAGGAAGAGTAATGAGCGAAGCGCAGAACGGCCCCGTCTTCTCGATCGAAAAGGTCTACGTGAAGGACCTGTCGCTGGAGATCCCCAACGCCCCCCAGGTGTTCCTCGAGCGCGAGGCCCCCTCGGTGGACATCCAGCTGCACCACAACTCCACCAACGTCGACGAGGGCGTGTACCAGACCGTGCTCACCGTCACGGTGACGGCCAAGGCCCAGGACAAGACGCTCTTCCTGGTGGAAGCCGCCCAGGCCGGCATCTTCGTCGCGCGCAACATCCCGCCGCAGGAGCTGGACGCCGTGCTCGGCATCGCTTGCCCCAACATCCTCTTCCCGTACGTGCGCGAAGTGATCTCCGTCGTGGTGTCCCGCGCCGGCTTCCCACCGGTGATCCTCGCCCCGGTCAACTTCGAGGCGATCTACAGCCAGCAGCGCGCCGCGGCCGAGCCCGCCGAGCCGCAGGTGCAGATCATCACCCCGACGGTCTCGCACTAGAGCCCTTGAGGCTCGCGGCCGCCCTCCTCGTCGCCCTCGCCGCCCCGCTCGCCGGGGCGGCGGAATATCGCGCCTTGGGCGACCGGCCCGCGATCCTCTACGATGCGCCCTCCGCCCGCGCCGACCGCCTGTTCGTCGCGAGCCGTTTCTACCCCTTCGAAGTGCTGGTGAAGCTGGACCAGTGGACCAAGGTGCGCGATGCCGACGGCAGCGTCGCCTGGGTGGAGAACCGCGCCCTCGGCGATCGCGCCACGGTGCTGGTGACGGTGCCGCTCGCCGATATACGCGCCGCGCCCAACGCCCAGTCGGCGCTGGTGTTCGAGGGGTACAAAGCGCTGCTGCTCGAGGTGATGGAGCCCGTCACCGACGGCTGGTTGAAGGTGCGCCACCGCGACGGGCAGCAGGGGTTCATCCGCGTGTCCCACGTCTGGGGCATCTAGGACAGTGAAGATCGCCATCCTCGGGGCGGGTGCCTGGGGATCGGCGCTGGCGATCTCGTTATCCGCCGCGCACGAGGTGCGGCTGTGGACTCGCGACCCCGACGCGGCACGAGCCTTCGCCGCTTCGCGACGCAGCGCCTACCTCCCGGAGGTGGCCGTGCCCCAGGCGGTCGCCATCGGCGCGGAGCTTTCCATCACGCTCGCCGATACGGACCTCGCGATCGTCGCGACCTCCACGGCGGGCCTGCGCGAGGCCTGCAGCCGAATCGATTCACTGACTCCCACCCTGCCGCTACTCTGGGCCTGCAAGGGCTTCGAGCATCCCTCTGTCCTTCTTCCCCACCAGGTGGTCGCCGCGGCGCGGCCCCGCTCACGGCAGGTGGGAGCGCTTTCCGGTCCCAGCTTCGCCCTCGAAGTCGCGCGCGGACAGCCCACGGCCCTCGTGTTCGCCTCGACCGACCCGGCCTTCGCCGCGAGCACGACCGCGGGGCTCAACAGCACGCGGCTGCG
>JBBQBW010000116.1:0-7134 GCA_038318025.1 Burkholderiales bacterium
CTGGCAGCGGCGGCGCTCGGCCTCGTCGGGATGTTTCTTCGCGCGGTCGAGCAATGCGGAGGTCCAATAGGCGAGCGCGCGCGACGCCTCGGTGATCGACTTCATCGTGAGCAGCATGCGCTTCACGTCCGGGTGCTGGACGATGGGCGCGGTCCTGGGACCGTTGCCGCCGACGACACGACCCTGCAGTCGCTCCCGCGACCAGGCGAGTGCGCGCTGGTAGGCGCGCTCGGCCACCGCAACGCCCTCGAGGCCCACCGAGAGGCGTGCGGCGTTCATCATGATGAACATGTACTCGAGGCCGCGGTGCGGCTCGCCCACGATGTAGCCCACGGCGCCGGCGCCTTCGCCGTACGCCATCACCGCGGTGGGGCTCGCGTGGATGCCCATCTTGTGCTCGATGGAGACGCACTTCACGTCGTTCCTCGCCCCCAGCGAGCCATCGGCGTTCACCATGAACTTGGGCACCGCGAAGAGCGAAATGCCCCGCACGCCCTCGGGCGCGCCGTCGATGCGCGCCAACACGAGATGAACGATGTTCTCGGTGTAGTCGTGCTCGCCGTAGGTGATGAAGATCTTCTGGCCCTTCAGCCGATAGCTGCCGTCGGCCTGGGGGGTCGCCTTGGTGCGGACCAGCGAGAGGTCGCTGCCCGCCTGGGGCTCGGTCAGGTTCATCGTGCCGGTCCACTTGCCCGACACCATGTTCGGCAGGAAGGTCTGGCGCAGGGAATCGGGGCCCACGTGGTCGATCGCCTCGATGGCGCCCTGGGTGAGCATCGGGCAGAGCTTGAACGCGAGGTTCGCGGCACCCCACATCTCTTCCACCGGGGTCGCCATCAGGTGCGGCAGACCCTGGCCGCCGAAGGCCGTGGGCGAGAGGATGTTGCCCCAGCCCGCGTTCACGTACTGCCAGTAGGCCGCCTTGAAGCCCGGCGGGGTGGCCACCTCGCCGTCGTTCCACTTCGCCGGCGTCCGGTCGCCGATGGCATTCAGCGGGGAAAGCACCTCGGAGGCGAGCTTCCCGGCCTCCTCGAGGATCGCGTCGACCACGTCTTCGGTCACTTCTTCCCACCCAGGCAGCTGGTTGACCTGGTCGAGGCCCACGACGTGCTTCAGCACGAACTGCATGTCCTTCAGCGGTGCGACGTATTCAGCCATGGGGCGTGCCTCAGATTTTCTGCGTGAGTTCCGGGACGATCTGGAACAGGTCGCCCACCAGCCCGTAGTCGGCCACCTGGAAAATCGGCGCCTCAGGGTCCTTGTTGATGGCGACGATCACCTTGCTGTCCTTCATCCCCGCGAGGTGCTGGATGGCCCCGGAAATGCCGACCGCGATGTAGAGTTCCGGCGCCACGATCTTGCCCGTCTGCCCCACCTGGTAGTCGTTGGGACAGTAGCCCGAGTCGACGGCGGCGCGCGAGGCGCCGAGGGCTGCGCCCAGCTTGTCGGCGAGCGCCTCGACGATCTTGAAGTTCTCGCCCGAGGCGAGGCCGCGGCCGCCGGAAACGACGCGCCGGGCGCCGCCCAGCTCCGGGCGCGCGCTCTTGGTGAGCTCCTGCGCCACGACCTTCGATTGCGCCTTGTCGGGTCCGGCTGGCGCGTTCTCGACCGGCGCGGAGCCGGTGGCGGCGGCCGGATCGAAACCCGTCGCGCGCACCGTGACCACCTTGACCTTGTCCGCGCTCTGCACGGTGGCGAACGCGTTGCCGGCGTAGATGGGGCGCACGAAGGTGTCGGGCCCCTCCACCGCGGAGATCTCGGAGACCTGCGCCACGTCGAGCAGGGCCGCGACGCGCGGCATGAAATTCTTGCCGAACGCCGAAGCGCTCGCGACGATGTGCGAATACGAATCCGCCATCGGCACCACCAACGCCGCGTAGTTCTCGGGCGAGCCGCCGTCGTAGTGCGCGGCCTGCACGTGCAGCACCTTCGCCACGCCGGCGAGCTTCGAAGCGGCCTCGGCCGCGGCCTGGGCGCCGGAGCCGGCCACAAGGACGTGGACCTCGCCGCCCATCTTCGCGGCCGCGGTGACCGCGTTGGCGGTGCCGCCCTTGAGGACTTGATTGTCGTGTTCTGCGATTACAAGTGCGGTCATTTGTCTCACCCCGCGTTCATTTGTCTCCCCCGCGAAGGCGGGGGCCCAGTTGAGTTGTCTCCCCCGCGAAGGCGGGGGCCCAGTTGATGTTGTCTCCCCCGCGAAGGCGGGGGCCCAATGAGGTGATTGGATCCCGGCCTTTCACCGGGATGATTCGACTACGGCCTCCGGCCTCGTCAAATCACCTTCGCTTCGTTCTTGAGCTTGTCCACCAGCTCGGCGACATCCTTCACCATGACGCCCGCCTTGCGCTTGCCAGGCTCGGCCACCTTGAGAGTCTTCAGGCGCGGGGCGACATCCACGCCGAGGTCGGCGGGCTTCACGTTCTCCAGCGGCTTCTTCTTCGCCTTCATGATGTTCGGCAGCGTGGCGTAGCGCGGGGTGTTCAGGCGCAGGTCGGTGGTGACGATCGCAGGCAGCTTGATCTCCACCGTCTCCAGGCCGCCGTCGATCTCGCGCGTGACCTTCGCGGTTCCCTCACCGATCTCGACCTTGCTCGCGAACGCCGCCTGCGGCCAGTCGAGGAGTGCCGCGAGCATCTGGCCGGTCTGGTTGGCGTCGTCGTCGATGGCCTGCTTGCCGAGGATCACGAGGCCCGGGGATTCCCTGGCCACGACCGCCTGCAGGAGCTTTGCGACCGCGAGCGGCTGCAGCTCCACGTCGGTCTCGACGAGGATGGCGCGATCAGCCCCCATGGCGAGCCCGGTGCGCAGCGTCTCCTGGCAGGCCACGAGACCCGCGGAGACGACGATCACCTCGGTGGCCTTGCCGGCCTCCCGGAGCTTCAGGGCCTCCTCGACGGCGATCTCGTCGAAGGGGTTCATGGACATCTTGACGTTGGCGAGCTCGACCCCGCTCTGGTCCGCCTTGACGCGGACCTTCACGTTGTAGTCGACGACCCGCTTCACGGGAACCAGGATTTTCATTGGGGAGGACCGGCGAGGAGTGGATTCAAACGAGTGTTTGAATTTTATCCGAATCCCACGAGCCATGCATGGAAGGGCGCCAAGGCGGCCTCCGTGCCGCTTGGCGCATCAAATAACCCGCCGGGCGCGGAGCCCATGCAGCGGGGCGGTGTCCTACCCTCGTGCCTTCCTCTCCTCACCGCACGTCCTCCCAAGTCTCCTGGCCCGCCAGCCAGGCCATCCTGCGCGCCCTCCCGGCGCAGGTCGCCCTGCTCGATGGCAGCGGCCGGGTGGTGGAGGTAAACGAGGCCTGGCGGCACTTCGCTCGCATCAATGGCTGGAGCGATCCGAACGCGGGCGTCGGTTCCAGCTACCTCGCCGAGTGCGACGCCGCAGCAGGCGAATCCGAAAGCGACGGCCATGCCGCGGGTGCGGGCATTCGCGCCGTCCTGGCTGGCATCGAGCCGCGCTTCGAGCTCGAGTATTCCTGTCACGGACCCGCCGTGAAGCGCTGGTACTGCATTTCGGTCACCCCCACCGATGGCGGCTCCGGGGGCGCGGTGGTGATGCACATGGACATCACCGAGCGCCGCGCCGCCGAGGAGGCGATGCGCGCGAGCCAGGAGCGGTATCGCCTCCTGTCCGAGCAGCTCCACGACACGCTCGAAAACATGCCCGACGGCTTTTTCACCCTGGACCGCGAGTGGCGCATCACGAACGTGAACCGCGCCACGGAGCGGCTCGTCGGGGCATCCCGCGAAGATTTCATCGGCCAGGATCTGTGGAAACTGTTCCCCCGCGAGGAAGCCACCTACCGGCCCCACTATCAGCGTGCACTCGACGAGCAGCAACCCGTGGAGTTCGAGGCCTGGTCGCCGCTCCTCGGCATCTGGACCGACGTGCGCGCCTTTCCCACGCGGGGCGGCCTGGGCATCTACGTCCGGGACGTGACCGGGCGCCGCCGCATCCAGGAAGAGCTGCGCTCGAGCGAGGAGCGATTCTCGCGCATCGCCGAGGTCACGGCCGACGGCATCTGGGACTGGGACCTCGAGTCGGACACCGTGTGGCGCAGCCCGGGCGTGGAGCGGCTTTTCGGCGTCGCCGCCACCATGACCGACACCACGCCCTGGGCCGAGCGGCTGCACCCGCAGGACCGCTCGTCCGTGCTGGACGGCATGTACGCGGCAATCCACGGCACTGCCGGCCACTGGAGCAGCGAATACCGCTTCCGCCGCGTCGACGGCCGTTACGCCTGGGTGAGCGACCGCGCTTCGATCGTGCGCCGCGGCGACGGCTACGCCACGCGAATGGTGGGCGGCATGAGCGACATCACGGAGCAGAAGCTCGCCCAGGAGCGGCTCCTCGAGCAGGCGCAATTGCTCGACAAGGCGCGCGACGCGATCCACGTGCGCGACCTGGACCATCGCGTGCAGTACCTCAACCGCAGCGCCGAGGCGCTCTACGGCTGGAGCGCGGGCGAGGCCATCGGCCGGTCGATGCAGGCGCTGCTCCACCGTGACCCCGCAGCCTTCCGTCGCGCCAACGACGTGCTGATGAGCGAGGGGGAGTGGACGGGCGAGATGGAGGTGGAGGCCAACAATGGCCAGCGCCTCGCCGTCGAGGCGCGCTGGACGCTGCTGCGCGATCCCCAGGGCGTGCCGCGACGCATACTCGCCATCGACACCGACGTGACCGAGCGCCGGGAGCTGGAGCGCCAGGTGCTGCGCAGCCAGCGGCTGGACAGCATCGGCACCCTCGCCGGCGGCATCGCCCACGACCTGAACAATGTGTTCACGCCGATCCTGATGGCCGCGGACCTGCTGGAGGGCACCGGGAAAAACGAGGAAGACGCGACGCTGCTCGAAGCCATCCGAACCAGCGCCCACCGTGGCGTGGACATGGTGGGTCGGCTGCTTTCGTTCGCGCGCGGAGCCGAAGGGGCCCGGGCGCCGGTGCGGCTGCAGGGAGTGGTCGAGGGCGTCGCGAAGATCATCGCCGAGACCTTTCCAAAGAACATCGTGGTCGACACGCAACTCGCCGCGGACCTGCCCCCGGTGATGGGGGATGCCACCCAGCTCCACCAGGTGCTGCTCAACCTGTGCGTGAATGCCCGCGACGCGATGCCCGGCGGCGGAGTGCTCTCCATGCGCGCTGCACTCGCCCCTCCCGATCCCGCGGCTCAGGTCGACTGCATGGTGATCGAGGTGGAGGACACGGGTAGCGGAATCACGCCCGCGCACCTGGAGCGGCTCTGGGATCCCTTCTTCACCACCAAGCCCCCGGGCCAGGGCACGGGACTGGGCCTGCCCAGCTCGCTCGCCATCGTGAAGGGCCACGGCGGCATGATCCGCGTGCGCAGCGAGCCCGGCGCGGGAGCCCGGTTCAGCGTGTTCCTGCCCGTGGCCAAAGGCGCGGTGGCGTCCCCGCCGGCCGGGATCGAGGGCGAGATTCCGCGCGGCGAGGGGCGCTGCGTGCTGGTGGTCGATGACGAGACAGCGATCCGCCAGGTGGCTCGCCGGGCGCTCGAGGCCCACGGCTACCGGGTGAGCACCGCCACCGATGGAGTCGACGCCGTCGCGCAATTTCGCGAGGCCCGCGGGGCGTTCGACCTGGTGCTGGTGGACATGGTGATGCCGGTGATGGACGGGGCGGCGGCGATCGAGGCGTTGCGCTCGCTCGATCCCGCGGTGCGGATCGTGGCCACCAGCGGCTATGCGGCGCCGGACCGGATGGCCAAGGTCTCGGCCTCCGGCGTGGAGCAGTTCCTGCCCAAGCCCTACACGCGCGAGGCACTGCTGCGCTCGGTGGCCCAGGGGCTGCGGGCGTGATGCCGCGTCAGCCGAAAAGGCGTTGCAGCAGCGGCGCGAGCCCGGCCATCACTTCCGCTTTCGGCAGGACGCCCCCCAGGCCCAGCGCCCGGGCGCGATCGTCGTCGGCGCGCTCCACGGTGCCGGAAACAAGGACGACCGGGAGGTCCTGTCGCACCGCACGGGCTGCCGTCGCGAGGTCCAGGCCCGAAGCCGTTCCCAGGCGAAGGTCCGTCACCAGCAGGTCGAACGCCGCCGGATCGGCGCGAAGGGCCGCCAACGCGGCTTCCGCCGTGCCGAAGCACGCCGCCGAATGTCCCAGCCGCCGCAGCGTCATGCCCGCCAGCAGGGCCACCATCTCGTCGTCGTCGACGAACAGGATCCGCTTCGTTTCCATCGGCCGCCTCCGCGGTTCGGACCCCGCCAGGACGATGGAAGTTTCGCCCTTCCTTCACGGTTGACCCCGTGGACCCCGCCCTTGCCGCCCTGATCCCGAAGCTGGTGGCGCGCTGCGCCGCCGACCTGGAGGCGATGCGCGCGGCCCTTGCCGCCGGCGACCTCGAGGTCGTCCACGAGCTGGGCCACCGCATGGCGGGGGCGTGTGGCTCCTTCGGCATGGAGGACTTGGCCGAGGTGGGACGGGAGCTTGAGCGCGCCGCCGCCACCGGGAACCCGGCGGCGGTGGCGCCCGCCCTGGACCGCCTGGCCACCCGGCTCGAATCCGCGGGGTCGGTCTCCCGCACCGATACGGCGCCGCGCCCCCGCGTGATGCGCGTGCTGCTGCTCGAGGACGATCCGCTCCAGCAGGAGCTCGCCGCCACGTGGCTGCGGGGCGCAGGCCACGAGGTGCACGCCGTGGGCCTGGGGCGCGACGCGATGCGCGCGCTGGATGAGGAGCGCGTGGACATCGCGATCCTCGACTGGATGGTGCCGGACTTGAGCGGCGAGCAGCTGCTGCGCTGGATCCGCGAGCGGCAGAAACGGTTGCCGGTGATGTTCGCGACCTCTCGCGACGAGGAGGGCGAGATCGCCTCGATCCTGCAGCTGGGCGCCGACGATTACGTGGTGAAGCCGCTGCGGCGGCTCGAGTTCCTCGCGCGGGTGCAGTCGCTCGGCCGCCGCGCCGGGTGGGTGGAACCGGGCCGTGACGAGGTGCTCGAAGTGGGGCCCTATCGCCTCGACCCCCGCGCGCGCACCGTGAGCCTCGCCGGGCGGCCGGTGAAGGTCACGCCGCGCATGCTCGACGTGGCCCGGCTGCTCCTGGGCAAACACGGCGAGCTGGTCTCGCGGGCCCAGCTCAACGAGCAGGTGTGGGGCCATCGCAAGG
>JBBQBW010000117.1:0-7131 GCA_038318025.1 Burkholderiales bacterium
CCCTCGATCGGGGCGGTGAACGAGCTGGCACGGGGGTTGCAAGGAGGCCCTGCAAGCAACGATCCCTTACAACCCCACCAGGAGGTTCCCCATGCGCAAGCTCGCGCCCGTTTTCATCGCCGCTTCTGTCCTCGCAATCTCCAGCACCGCTTTCGCCTTTGGCGACAAGCGCGACAACAAGGCGGCGCCCAGCACCAGCGCCACCACCACCATGCCGTCCTCTTCCTCGAATCCCAGCAGCTCGACCCGCGCTCCCGCGTCCGCGCCGATGATGACCTCGTCGTACACCGCGCCTGGCGCGACCACCCGCGGGGCGGCCCTCGAGGTTCCGGTCACCGGCGCGAGCGACGCGACCACGTCGGGTTCGTCGATGGGCGCCAAAGGCTCGATGATGAGTTCCGGCATGGCGCCCGCGCCGATGACGAGTTCGTCAAACACCACCAGTGGGGCCTTCCCCGAGGTTCCGGTCACCGGCGCGAGCGACGCGACCACGTTGGGTTCGTCGAAGGGCGCCAGGGGCCCGATGAGCTCCGACATGGCTCCCGGCTCGATGAGCTCCGGCATGGCTCCCGACAAGAGCACTGGCAAGTCGAAGAAGGCCGCTGCGGCCAGCAACGACGCGACCAGGTGCGACGCGTCGCGCTATCCGTCGGGCACTGCGATGCCCAAGGATTGCCTGAGCGGCGCCAAGGGTGGCGCGGCCGTGGGCAGCACCCAGGGCCAGTCGGGCAAGTAACGAAGGCACGCCGGCCCCCGTCGGCGTTTGCCGACGCCAACTAGGGGCAGGGGCTGGCATCTTCGGGGCACGCGCCTGGGTATCCTGAAGCTTGGTCAATACCCAGCGAAGGAAGCGAACATGTGGATTAGACGAGTGCTCCTGGCGACGATGGTTGCCGCGGCGGCGATGTCGCTCCCACGCCTTGTCCCCGCTTCGGGAAGCGCGAACTTGGCCTCCGCGCCCAGCGTTTCCGTCACCGCTTTCCGATAGCGACCCCGCCCCACGACTCGGAACGCCGGCGCTTGCCGGCGTTTCGCTTTTTCGGCCCGGTTTCCTTTTTTCCCTCAGGCGGGAGATGATGGCTCCCGAAGCATGAGACTCGTCACCTATTCCCCGGCATCTTCCTCGGCCTCGCCGACACCGCGCCTCGGCGTGCGCGTGGGCCATCGCGTCCTCGACGTCGAGGCGGGATCGCGCGTCGATGGCGAGCCGCTTCCGTCATCCCTGCGTGCGCTGCTGCGCGAAGGGCGCGGCGCCAGCGCCCGGGTCCATGCCCTTGCCAAGGCCGCGCAGGTGAACGCCGGGCGCTTCTCCGGCGCGATGCTCGAGGAGCGCGCGATCCACTTCCTTCCGCCGGTGCCGGATCCGGGACGATTCGAGCTCGTGCGCATGGCAAGCGGCGCCCCGGAAGCGGTTTCCCTGTCGTCGCACAAGCTGGTGGGCCACGCGGCCCAGGTGGCTCGTGGCCCGCAGGAGGCGCAGCTCTCGTGCAAGCCGCACCTCGTCTTCGTCATCGGGCGGCCGGCGCGCAAGCTCGACGCCGATGCGGAGCCGTTCGACTACGTGGCGGGAGTCACTTTCCTCCACGAGCTCACCGGTGCGCCGGCGATGGCCCTGGGGCCGGAGCTGGTCACGCTGGACGAGGCGGGAGATCCCGACGACCTGTGGTTCACCTGCACCGTCAACGGTCACCAACGCCTCCGCCGCAGCGCCAGCGGCCCGATGGGCGCGCTCTCGGAGGTGCTGGTGTTCCTCACCGCCAGCGCGCCGCTGGAGCCGGGCGACATAGTGGCCATCGAGCCCGCCGACGAAGATCTGGTGGACCTGGTGGTGCAACCGGGCGACGTGGTCGAGTCGTCCATCGGCCGGGTCACCACGCTGCGCACCACGATCGTGGGCGGCTGAGGGCCGGGCGCGGCCCCTAGTCCGACTGGACTTCGCGAATTCCGAGGGGGTGTCAGCCCCGACCGACCGAAAGATGCGCGGCTTGCTGGCAGATTCGGCGAGGTGATCGTCCTATCTTGGGTGCATGTGTTCGCGCTGCTTCGCGAGCGACCCATCCAGAGGACACGACCATGCGCCTGATGCAAAAATTGATTTCAGCCGGCTTCGCCACCTGCGCCCTCGCCAGCGCGTCGATGCCCGCGTTCTCCTGGAACGTGTGGCCGAATCCCGATTTCGAGTGGTACGCGAACGTGGGCAGGCCCATGGCCAACACCACCTACCTCACGGAAGTCGCCCCTGCCCCGCGCGAAGGCTACATCTGGGCGCCGGGCCGCTACGTCTGGACCGGCACCCAGCACCAGCTCGTCGCCGGCCGCTGGATCAAGGACGACTACCAGGAACAGGTCGCGGCCGCCATCAACCGCGGCGGCAACGCCGTCGTGGCGAACGAGCCGATGGTCCTTCGCGACCGTGACGGCAACGTGATCCCGACGCAACCCGAGGCCTATCCGATCGATTCCACTACTCGCAGGTAGCCACCGAAACTACCCTGCTCCTTTGAACCGGCGTAACCCGCCGGTTTTTTTTCGCCTGCCGCCGCCGGGGGGGCTCGCAACCCCTTGAATCCGGGCACCTTCGCCCCGAAATACACAAGGCAGCCGATTCCGTGGCGTGATTGCTGTATCCTTCCGCCTCCCCCGCAATACCCTTCGCACGAAAAGCGCACTCCCATGGCCCAGTACGTCTACTCGATGATCCGCGTAAGCAAGGTCGTGCCTCCCAAGCGCGAGATCATCAAGAACATCTCCCTCTCCTTCTTCCCCGGCGCCAAGATCGGCCTGCTGGGGCTGAACGGCTCGGGCAAGTCCACCGTGCTTCGCATCATGGCCGGCATCGACAAGGATTTCGAGGGTCAGGCGATCCCGATGCCGGGCATCCGCATCGGCTACCTCGAGCAGGAGCCCAAGCTCGAGCTGGGGCACACGGTGCGCGAAGCAGTGGAGGAAGGCCTGGGAGAAGTGTTCTCCGCGAAGAAGCGCCTCGACCAGGTGTACGCCGAGTATGCCGAGCCCGACGCGGACTTCGACAAGCTCGCCGCCGAGCAGGAGCGGCTCGAGAAGCTGCTCGCCTCGGCCGACTCCTCGACGCTCGAAACCCAGCTCGAGGTCGCCGCCGACGCGCTGCGGCTGCCGCCGTGGGATGCAAAGGTCGATGTCCTTTCGGGGGGCGAGAAGCGCCGCGTGGCGCTCTGCCGCCTGTTGCTCTCGAAGCCCGACATGCTGTTGCTCGACGAGCCGACCAACCACCTCGATGCGGAAAGCGTCGAGTGGCTGGAGCAGTACCTGGTGCGCTTCCCCGGCACCGTGGTGGCGGTGACGCACGACCGCTACTTCCTCGACAACGCCGCCGAGTGGATCCTCGAGCTCGACCGCGGCACCGGGCACCCGTACAAGGGCAACTACTCCGACTGGCTGGAGCAGAAGAAGGACCGCCTGCAGAAGGAAGAGTCGAGCGAGAGCGCGCGCCAGAAGGCGATCAAGAAGGAGCTCGAGTGGGTCCGCAAGAATGCGAAGGGCCAGCAGACCAAGAACATCGCGCGCCTGAAGCGCTTCGAGGAGCTCAACTCCTACGAGTACCAGCGCCGGAACGAGACCGCGGAGATCTTCATCCCCGTGGCCGACCGCCTCGGCAACGAGGTGATCGAGTTCAAGAACGTCTCCAAGGCCTACGGTGACCGGCTGCTGATCGACGACCTGTCGCTCAACATCCCCGCCGGGGCCATCGTCGGCATCATCGGTCCCAACGGCGCCGGCAAGTCGACGCTGTTCCGCATGATCACGGGCAAAGAGCAGCCGGACTCCGGCGAGATCGTCATCGGCCACACGGTGAAGATGTCGGTGGTGGACCAGACACGCCAGGTCGATCCCAAGCAGAACGTCTGGCAGGCGATCTCCGGCGGCCAGGACATCCTCACCATCGGGAAATTCGAGATCCAGTCGCGCGCCTACCTCGGCCGCTTGAATTTCCGTGGGGGCGACCAGCAGAAGCTCCCCGGCCAGCGAACCGGAGGCGAGCGCGGGCGGCTGCACCAGGCCAAGACGCAGCTCGGAGGCGGCAACGTGCTGCTGCTGGACGAGCCGTCCAACGACCTCGACGTGGAAACGCTGCGCGCGCTTGAGGATGCCCTGGGCGAATACGCGGGCACGGTGCTCGTGGTCTCCCACGACCGCTGGTTCCTCGATCGCATCTGCACCCACATCCTCGCGGCCGAGGGCGACTCGCGCTGGGTGTTCTACCCCGGCAACTACCACGAGTACGAGGAAGACAAGCGCGAGCGCCTCGGCGAAGAGGCGGCAGCACCGCACCGCCTGCGCTTCAAGGCGCTGAAGTAGGCTTTCCCCGCGACGGCGCCGATGCGGCAGCGTTGCCGCCGCGAGCGCCGTGTCGTTGCGATGGGGCGCAGGCGGCTTCAGCCGCCGTCACGATTGAGCAGCACCGGATCGCTGCCCTTCACGATCTTGCGCGCGCGCGCCACCATGTCGGCGTCCCCGCGGATGAAGTCCGAATTGGCCGCCTCCAGCCCCACGCCGCTTTTCGAGCTGCGGGTGTGCGAGTACTCCTTGGTGAACTCTGCGCCGAGGAAGAAGATCTGCGACGAGTAGTAGACCCAGAAGATCACCACGACCAGCGTGCCCGCGGCGCCGAAATTCGAGGCCACCGCGCTCTTGCCCAGGTAGAGCCCGATCAGCGACTTGCCGAAGGTGAACAGCGCGGCGGTGACGAACGAGCCCACCCACACGTCGCCCCACGGGATGCGGCGGCTGGGCAGGATCTTGTAGACCAGCGCGAAGAGCAGCGTGAGGACGCCCAGGGACACGGCGACCTCCAGCCCCCGCAACACCATCTGGGTGCCGCCGAAGATGCGCTGGCCCACGAACGTCATCGCCGCGCTCGCCACGAGCGAGACCAGCAGCAGGAAGCCGATCGCCACCACCAGGCCGAAGGAAAAGAGGCGCGTGCGCAGGAACCCGGCGATGCCCGCCGCCTTCTTCCTGCCAACCTTCCAGATCCGGTCGAGGTCGGTCTGGAGCTCGGCGAACACCGTGGTGGCGCCGAGGAGGAGGGTGAATGCGCTCACCACGGTCGCGATGATCCCGCCCTTCTCGCTCGAGGCGGCGTTCAGCAGCGACTCGACCGCCGCGGTGCCGGTATCGCCGAGGAGCCCGGAGATCTCCGATATCACCGCCACCTGTGCCACCTCGCGACCGACGACCATGCCGGCGATGGTGATCACGAGTACGAGGAGCGGACCCAGTGATAACAGGGTGTAGAAGGCCAGTGCCGCACCCATGCTGGGGGCACCGTCGTCCATCCAGCCCTTGACGCTTCGCTTGGCGATGCCGGCGAACGCGCGCGGGCTCACAGCGTCCTGCGCGTGAGGGCGACCAGCGCCAGGAGCAGCGGCGCGATGAAGGCCAGGTGGAAGAGGAGCGGGGGATCGGCCTCGTCCTCGCTGGAATCCCCGCCTGAAGGCTCCTCGCCGCCGAGCCAGCCGGCCACCGTTTCGCGCAACGTTTCCCAGACGCCCTTGGCCATTGGAGGTCCTTCCCGGAGAGTGAATTCTGCAGGTTGGAGGAGGGCGGGGCCATTTGGTTTCTCGATCGCGCGGCTCGCGGTGGCTTCCTACACCGCATGCCGGTGCGCGCCGACCCCGCGACTCCTCAGGGCGGAAGCAATCCCTCGGGCTCGAGCCGCCCGCGCGCCGCCTGCCACGCGCGCGTCACCATCGGCTGCGCCACCATCGGGTCGAAGTACGCCTCGACCCGGGGGTCGCCGGCGGCCATGCGCGCCTTGAAGGCCGCGAGGTCCAGCCTGGGCCGAAGCGCCTCGAGCGTCATGCCCGGGACGTAGGCCGCGCGCACCTGGGAGTCGATGGACTCGAGCAGCTCGGCGACCAGCCGCAGGTACCCGAAGTCGCGCTGGACCGGGCCGTGGCCCGGCACGATCGCCACGGGCGCGAGCGCCTCGACGCTCCGCAAGGTCCGCGCCCATTCGCCGCCGTATCCCTGGAAAGCGAACGGAAACGAATGCACCAGTAGGTCGCCCACGACCACGACGCGCGCGTCGGGCACGTGGGCAACGATGTCGCCTGCGGTGTTGCCGCGACCGAGGAACAGGAGCTCCACGTCGCGCCCGCCGAGCCGGAGCACGATGCGACTTTCGAAGGTGAGGTCCGCCCCGCGCAGCTCGAACTGGGCGCACTCGGCGATTGCCGCGTCGGCATCGGCGATGATCGACGCGAAGCGCTCTCGCCGCGCCTGCGTGAGGGGCAGGCCGTCGGGCCCCGCGCCGCTGGCCTGCGCCTCGCGCAGGGCTTTCGCCTGCACGCCGAGGTACGTGGCGCACGCCGGGCCGTGGAAGGCGCGGATCTCCTTCTCCACGGCAGCGGCGGTGAACGCGTGGGCGACGAAGCGCGCGCCGGGGAACTCACGGGCGAAGACCGCGTTGCCCGCCACGTGGTCGTTGTGCCAGTGGGTGTTCACCACGTACTGGACCGGCTTCGTGGTGAGCGCGCGGATCTCGGCGGCGATCGCGCGGGTGAGGTCGGGATGGTGCCCCGAATCCACGATCGCGACCCCCGCCTCTCCCACGATTGCCACGATGTTGCCCGACACCACGGCGTGGCCGGTGGGCTCGATGAAGGCGTGGATGCCAGGCGCCACGTCGACCCGGCGATAGCTGAACGGTGACGCGGCCTCGGCCGCGAGCGCAAACAGCAGGGCGAAAATTGCCATCGGCGTGTGTGTCATGCGCGCAGCATCGCATGGCGACGCGGCATGGCGCCGTCACGAAGTGTGACGCGCATAGCCGGCAGATTCCTACGCGCGGGTCAGGCCGCCGCCCACTGCCATCGCGGAATGTCGACGGCTACAGTTTCATCCACCGCAACCGCAAGCTGGTCTTCATCAATGGGCAACAAGCACTTCTTCGCCGACGTCGACCTTCCCTTCCACGTGTGGGTGCGGGAGAGTACGCCGCTGGGAGAGCGCTGGGTGCTGCGGGAGGCGCCCCAGGCCGGACAGCACCTTCCGGGGGTGACGCCGATCGACGACAAAACGGCCTCCTCCTACACCAACTGTCGCCCGCAGCCGACATTGCCGCCCCATCCCCGCGCTTAGAGTGAACCC
>JBBQBW010000118.1:0-7100 GCA_038318025.1 Burkholderiales bacterium
AAATCGAGGCGGAAGTAATACAGGCAGGCTGCGATGGAAACGATCGCGGCGAGGGTGACCGGGACCGTCCCCACGCTGAAGCTCACCGTGGCCAGCGCCAGCACGACCGAGAATACGATCATCGGGACGCCGCAGAGATGGGTGGCGATATTGCGGCGGTCGCGGTGGTAGGCCGCGTATTGGGTGAGGTTTTCTTCTATCGATTTCATGGAGTGTCCTCATGAAATCCGGTGTCAGACACGACTTTTCGATTCTGAAAAGTCGTGTCTGACACCAGTTTTAGAACTTCTCTTCTTCCTCGGTGATCTTGAATTCACCAAAGGAGGGCGAGCCGGCGGCGCGTCCGCCAGGGGAGCCGGGGATCGGCGCCTTGGCGCGTTCGGAGGCGGCCGGCATGATGCCCGAGTTGCCGAGGAGCAGGCCGAGGTTGGTGGCGGAATCCGCGTTGCCCAGAGCTTCGTCGACGGAGATCTTGCCCTGGCGCACCAGGCGGAAGAGATCCTGCTCGAAGGTCTGCGAGCCGGTGGCCATGGATTTCTCCATCGCTTCCTTGATCTCGGTGATTTCGCCCTTCTCGATCAGCTCCTGCACGTTGCGCGTGTTGAGCAGCACTTCCACCGCAGGCGTGCGACCGCCTTCGACGGTTTTGATGAGGCGCTGGGAGATCACCGCCTTGAGCGACACCGACAAGTCCTGCAGCAGCATGGGGCGCACTTCCAGCGGGAAGAAGCTGATCACGCGGTTCATGGCCTGGTAGGCGTTGTTGGCGTGCAGCGTGGCGAGGCAAAGGTGGCCGGAGAGCGCATAGGTGAGCGCCATGCGCATGGTTTCCAGATCGCGAATCTCGCCGATCAGGATGCAGTCCGGCGCCTGGCGCATGGCGTTGCGCAGCGCGTCGTGGAACGAGCGCGTGTCGTTGCCGACCTCGCGCTGGTTGAAGATCGATTTCTTCGGCGTGAAGACGAATTCCACCGGATCCTCGATGGTGAGGATGTGGCCCGCCTGCGTCGAGTTGCGATGGTCGAGCATCGAGGCCAGCGTAGTCGACTTGCCCGAGCCGGTGGCGCCCACCACGAGGATCAAGCCCCGCTTCTCCATCACCAGGCTGGTGAGCACCGGGGGCAGGTTGAGGTCCGCCGCCTTCGGCACGTCCGCGGTGATGAAGCGGATCACGCACGAGATCGAGCTCTTCTGCCAGAACATGTTCACGCGGAAGTTGCCCAGGCCCATCATCGGCTTGGAGAAGTTGAGCTCAAGGTCGCGCTCGAAGGTGGCGATCTGCGCCGGGGTGAGCATCTCGTAGCAGATCTTCTTGGTCTGCTCCGCGTCCATCGACGCCGGGTTCACCGGGACGATGTTGCCCTGGATCTTGATGCTGATGGGCGACCCCGCGGAGATGAAGATGTCCGAGGCCTTCTTCTCGGCCATCAGCTGCAGGAGTTTCTCGATGAACATTGTTGGTGCGCCTTTCTGAGGGACCCTCTCCCCGGCCCTCTCCCAAGGGAGAGGGCGGTGTCGTGAGATCGCCCTCTCCGGGGAAGAGGGCGAGCCGTCAGTCGCCGCGCAGCAGCTCGTTGATGCCTGTTTTGGCGCGGGTTTTCGCGTCCACCTGCTTGATGATGACCGCGCAATAGAGACTATACCGGCCATCCCCCCCGGGCAAGTTGCCCGAGACCACCACGCTGCCGGGGGGGATGCGCCCGTAGGAAACCTCCTCCGTCATGCGGTTGTAGATCTTGGTGCTCTGGCCGATGTAGACCCCCATCGACACTACCGAGCCCTCGCCCACGATGACACCCTCGACGATCTCGCTTCGGGCGCCGATGAAGCAGTTGTCCTCGATGATCGTGGGGTTGGCCTGGAGCGGCTCCAGCACCCCGCCGATGCCCACGCCGCCCGAGAGGTGCACGCCCTTGCCGATCTGCGCGCACGAGCCCACGGTGGCCCAGGTGTCGACCATCGTGCCCTCGTCCACGTAGGCGCCGATATTCACGTAGGAGGGCATCAGCACCACGCTTTTGCCGATGAAGGCGCCGGCCCGCACCATCGCCGGGGGCACCACGCGATAGCCGGCCCGGGCGAAGTCCTCGTGGGTGAAGGTCGCGAACTTCGAGTCGACCTTGTCGAAATATTGGGTATGGCCGCCCGGTTGCACGCCGTTGTCGCGGATGCGGAACGACAGCAGCACCGCCTTCTTCACCCATTGGTGGGTGATCCACTCGCCGCCCTGCTTCTCGGCCACGCGCAGCGTTCCCGCGTCCAGTTGGTCCAGCACCTGGGCCACGGCATCCTTCACGTCCGCGGTGGCGTTCGCGGGGTTGATCTCGGCGCGGCGCTCGAAGGAGGCGTCGATGGTCTGCTGCAGGGAGTTCATGGGAGGCGTTCGGGGGCTGTTGGAGGGGACCGCCATGATACTAGGCAGGGGTTGCGGGCCGGACCGACCACGCGGTGAACTCGAGGCCCGAAATCGAAACCGCCTGCTCCTCGAGCGCGTGGGGGAAATCGGCCCCCAGCCCGGCGCGCGCGACAGCGGGTGAGCAGCACCTCGCCGGGCCGCGCCAAGTCCTCGCCCAGCTTGCAGGCGACGTTCACCGGGTCGCCGTAGAGGTCGCCGTCCTCCACCAGCACGAGCTGCCCCTCATCAATGCCGATCGCGACGGTGAATCCCGCGTCGCCCGTGCCCACGCAAGCCTGGATCGCCACGGCGGCGAGCGCCGCGTCGCGGGACGAGGTGAATACGGCAATGAGGTTGTCGGCCTCGTATTTCACGGCCCGACCGCGGTGCGCGGCGACGATGGGCGCCGTGACGACCTGCATGCGCCGGATGAGCGCGAGGTAGGCGAGGATGCCGCTCCTGCGCACCGTGGGCGAGAAATGGCTCATGTCCAGCGACAGCACCGCGCGCGTGGCGCCGTACTCGCGCCAGATGCGCGCCTCGATCGCGGCGCGCTCGCCTTCCGTCGCCGCGGCGAGTTGGTCGATCAACGCGTGGAAGCCGCTGGCTTCCTTCACGTCATCCGCCGACGGGGCTCGTGGCGTGGCGCCCGACGAAGGCGGCGATGCGTTGCGCCGCCTCCTCGCTCTCGGCGAGCGTGGACACGAGCGCGAGGCGCACGAAGCCGCGGCCCGGGTTCGCGCCGTGGGCATCGCGTGACAGGACGCTGCCCGGCAGCACCGTGATCGCCGTGGCCTGGTAGAGCTCGCGGGTGAAGCGCTGGTCGTCGCCGCCCGGGACCGGGGTCCAGTAGTAGAAGGCCGCCTCGGGCATGGTGAGCGGGAGGGCCGCCCCCGCCAGCTCGCGGAAGCGCGCGAACTTCTCCCGATAGAGGCGGCGGTTCTCCACCACGTGCGCCTCGTCGTTCCACGCGGCGATGGAAGCCAGCTGCACCATGTTGCTCATCGCGGTGCCGTGGTAGGTGCGATACAGCACGAAGCGATCGAGGATCTTCCGGTCGCCGGCGGCGAAGCCCGAGCGCAGCCCCGGCGCGTTGGAGCGCTTCGACAGCGACCCCATCACCACCAGGCGCGGGAAGCCCGCGCGGCCCAGCGCTTGCGCCGCGGCCAGCGCTCCCAGGGGCGGCTTCGACTCGTCGAAGTAGATCTCGCTGTAGCACTCGTCGGCGACGATGGCGAAGCCGTGGCGGTCGGAAAGGGCGAACAGCTCGCGCCACTCCTCGAGCGGCATCACGCGGCCGTTGGGATTGTTGGGGCTGCACGTATAGACGAGACGCGTGTGTTGCCACACGGCATCGGGCACGCCGGCCCAATCGGTGCGGAAGCCGTTTTCGGCGAGCGCGTTCACGTAGTAGGGACGCGCGCCGCCCAGCAGCGCCGCGCCCTCGTAGATCTGGTAGAACGGGTTGGGGCATACCACCAGCGCGTCGCCCTCGGCCGGGTCGAGCACCGCCTGGGCGAAGGCGAACAGCGCCTCGCGGCTGCCGGCCACCGGAACCACCTCGGTTTCGGGGTCGATCGCGTCCAGGCCGTGGCGGCGGGCGAGCCACGCGGCGATGGCCTGGCGCAGCTGCGGCAATCCCCGGGTCGACGGATACTTCGAGAGCGCGCCCAGGTTCGCGGCGAGCGCATCCTTCAGCAATGCCGGCGTCGGATGCTGGGGCTCGCCGATCTGCAGGAAGATGGGGGTGAGGCCGGGCGGCGGGGTGGCGCCGGTGAGCAGCGCGCGCAGCTTCTCGAAGGGGTAGGGCTGCAGCAGGTCAAGGCGGGGATTCATCGCCCCATTATCGCCGATCAGTCGATGAGCCCGATGCGGATGAAAGGCAGCTTGAGCCACCAGCGCCAGCCGCGGCGGCGGTCGACTTCGCGGGTCTTCTCATCGAGGTCGGCGCGTAATCCCGCGACGTCCCCGGTGAGCTTGGCCACCTCCGTGTCGCGCGCACCCAGCACCACGCGCACCTCCTGGGCATCGTTGAGGGAGCGGTTGAGGGCGCGGTCGCGCTCGTCAACCATATTCTCCAGGCGCAGGCGCTCGCCGTGCAGCTCGCGCACCTCGCGGATCGCCTTGGCGTAGTCGCGATGCAGGTAATCGTCGAGGTCCGAGAGCACCGACACCGCCGTCGGGATGGCGGCGACACTCGCCTGGTCGCGGGCGGCGGTGACGATGAAGTAGAGCGGCTTCGCGATCTCGGTCGCGGCCTCGGCCGGGGCCGCCTCGGCAAGCTCCACCACCTGGCCCGCGGCCGCAGCGCCGCCCTCGGGCGCGATCACCGAATAAAAGGTTGGCCGCTGCCCGTGCCAGCGCTGCGCCGGGAAGCGCCGCTCGAGGAGGGCGCGCAGCTCGTCGCGGTAGAGCTCCTTCACGTGGAACTCGTTCACGAAGCCGCGGTTGTCGGTGTACTCCACCTTGTTGGGGCAGGAGATCAGCAATACGCCTTCGGGGGCGAGCACGCGGGCCAGCTCGTCGACGAAGGCCTCCTGCTCGTGGATGTGCTCGAGCGTCTCGAAGGAGATCGCGACGTCTACGCTCGCGTCCGGAAGGGGCAGCTGGGTGCAGGAGGCGCAGGCGAAGCGCGCATTCGAGAGCCGGCCATACTCGGAGCGCGCATGCTCGATCGCCTGGGGCGAGATGTCCACGCCGGTCACCAGCGCCGCGGTGCGCGCGAGCAGCGCCGCGCCGTAGCCCTCGCCGCAGGCCACGTCGAGCACGCGCTTGCCCGCCACCCAGCGCGTGGCGAAGTGATAGCGGTGCCAGTGCTCGAGCCAGATCTCGCCCGGCGTGCCGGGGATGAACCGCTCGCCAGTGAACGCGAGGTCGCCGCTCATGCGCGGCCCCGAATGCGGCGTACCACGCGCAGCGCCACCGGCCGGTAGGAGGCGATGCGGGTGAGCACGCGGTTGGAGCGCACGATGCGGCGCAGCTGGCTCTGGGTCGCCATCACCACCGACTGGCTGCGCACGTAGGTGTCCGCCATGTCCGAGATCTCCGGCAGCGAATAACGCACGCGCATGGCGCGTTGCCGCTCGATGGCGTCGGCATAGGCCAGGTCGAGGCGGGCCTGCCGCGCGGCGGCCACGCCGGCGTCGGCGGGAACGCGGTACTTGGACGTGGTCTTCTCCACCAGCAGGAAATCGTCCTGGAGCGTGTAGCGCGTCCAGAGGTTCCAGTCCTCGAGCTGGTCCATGTCCTCGGCGAACCCGCCGTGGCGCTCGTAGAGCCGGCGGTGAAACAGCACCGATTGCACCGGCATGTAGTTGTGGTGCCAGAGCGTGATGCGGTCGAAGGGCTGGCGGTGCGGGGTGTGGTGGAAGACCTCGTCGAAGGCGCGATCGCCGTGCCCGAGGCGCCGCGCCGGAGTCTCCCACGCCAGCGCGTAGGCGCCGGGTACCCCGCCGCGCAGCGCCGCGGCGAGCAGCACCTCCACGTGGTCGGCGAAGAGCGCGTCGTCGTCGTCGAGAAAATTGAGCCACTCGCCGCGCGCCTCGGCGAGCGCGAGGTTGCCGGCACGCGCTCGCCCCACGCGCTCGCCGGTGGCGCGGTAGCGAATCGCGAGGCGCCCCGCGAACTCTTCGATCACTCCGCGCGAGCGCTCCGGGCCGTCCTCGATCACCACTACTTCAAGGGCCCGGTGGGTCTGGTTCGCGCAGGTGGCGAGCGCCTCGCGCAGCACCTGGGGGCGGTCGATGGTGCGCATGAGGATCGAGACCAGCGGGCCGTCCGCCGCCGCTTCGCGCCGCGACGGCATCTCGACAAAGGCGCCATCACGGCGCGGCTCGTAACTCCATCCCGCGAAGTGCGGCGCGAAGCCGCGGGTGGTCGCCACGCGGGTGAAGGCGAAATAGGGCCACGCGGCGAGGAATCGCGCGAGCGATCCCAGGAGGCCGCGCCGGCGGCCCGGGAACGCTTGCGGCAAGCCGATCTCCCCGGCGAGGAGGGCCAAGCCGCGCAAGGTGGTGGCGAGGCCGCCGTAGCGGGCGCGAAGGCACAGGTTGGTGGCGACACCCCCGAACACCTGCTGGGGCTTGACCTCGCCCGCCTCGCGATAGGCGCGGTGCACCACGCCGATCCGCGGCCGGTAGGTGAGCTTCCATCCCCGGGCGCGCAGCCGCCAGGAGAGGTCCACGTCCTCGCCGTAGAGGAAGAGGCGCGGGTCGAATCCGCCCACCGCGTTGAACGCTGTGCGGCGCAGCAGGCACGCCGCGCCGCTGACCCACGGGGTCTCGAGCGTCACCGGGTCGTAGGCCTTGGGGTGCTCGTAGGGGATCTGGCGCGGCTCCCAGGCCGCCAGGTCATCCGCGGAGCCGGCCACCGCGTCGGCGAGGGCGTCGAGGGTCCCGGGCTCGAGGATGCAATCCGGGTTCAGCACGAAGAACAAGGGCGCGGCACCACGCTCGGCGTTGGCATTGTGGCCGCGGCCGAAGCCCACGTTGGTCGCGGAACGCTCGAAGGATGCGTCCGGGAACACGCCACGCACGGTGCGCTCGACGCTCGCGCAGAGCGCGGGATCGCAGGAGTTGTCGTGTACCAGCAGCGTGAGCGCGATCCCGGTGCGGGTGGGCTCGGCGAGGCTGCGCAGCAGCGCCGCCAGCAGCGGGAGGTCGGGCCGGAAGGTGACGATCGAGACGTCAATCGCGACCATCGCCAT
>JBBQBW010000119.1:0-7090 GCA_038318025.1 Burkholderiales bacterium
CGCTCGACCATGGAGACGAACTTCTCGTACTCCTTCTCGTCCACGCCGTAGCTGTGCTCGTCGTCGGGGAAGGTGCCGGCCTTGACCTCCTGGATGTATTGGGTGATGCCCTTCACCGCGACCTCGGTGAGGTTGGTGAAGCGCTTGGTGAACTTGGGCTTGAAGTCGGTGAAGACGCCGAGGAGGTCGTGGCAGAGGAGGATCTGCCCGTCGGTGCCCACGCCCGCGCCGATGCCGATGGTGGGGATCTCGAGCTGCCTGGAGATGACGGTGGCGATCTTCGCGGGCACCGCCTCGAATTCCAGCATGAAGCAGCCGGCATCCTGGATCGCGAAGGCGTCCTCGAGAATCTTCATGGCGCCGTCGGCGGTCCTGCCCTGGATCTTGAATCCGCCCCATTGCGCCACGGTATGCGGCGTCATGCCGATGTGGGATGCCGTGGGGATGCCGGCATCGACCAGCGCCTTGAGGATCTGGGCCTGGCTCTTGCCGCCCTGGGGTTTCACCGCGTCGCTGCCGGCCTCCTGCATGAAGCGGGTGGCGTTCACCAGCGCGCGGTCCACTGTGTTGTAGCTTTGGTAGGGCATGCAGCCCAGCACGAAGGTGTTGGGCGCGCCACGGCGGATGGCCTGGGCGTGCAGCACCATCATGTCCATGGTGGCGGGGATGGTGTTGGGATGCCCATGGGCGATCATCGCGAGACTGTCACCGACCACGGCCACGTCGACGCCGGCCATTTCGGCCCAGCGCGCGGCGGTGTATTCCGGCACCGACATGTAGACCATCTTCTCGCCGGTGTGCTTGGAGTCGCGGATTTCCTGGATGGTGCGCTTCTTGCGTTGCGCTGCCTCGGCGGGCGCGTTCGACTGGGCCATTTCCTCGTTTTTCCTTGTCTTGGATCAACCGGCTCCCTTGACGGGGCGGGTGGTCGACAACTAATATATCAGGGCCCGGAGAGGGCTGTCTACTCGAACGAGGGTCCCGTCATGATGACCGAACGCCAGCGCAAATTCCGCGAGAAGTACGTCTCCGAGATCAGCCCCTGGTACAGCGGGCTGCTCCACATAGGGGTGATGTACACGGCGGGCATCGCCGCCATCTGGTGGTGTGTCACGCGCATCGAGGGTGCCACGTGGGAGTGGCTCCTCATCGTGCCGGTGGCCATCGCCGGTAACTTCATCGAATGGGGCATGCACAAGTTCGTGATGCACCGGCTGCGCGACGTGTTCGCGGTACGGGCCATCTACGACCGCCACACTCGCCAGCACCACCAGTACTTCACCGACAACGATTACGAGATCCACTCGGTGAAGGAGTTTCGCATCGTCTTCTTCCCGTGGCGCGTGCTGATGGTGCTGGCGGTGATCGGCGGCGGCATCGCGCTGGCGATGTCCTACGTTTTCAACCCCAACGCGGGCTACGTCACCTTCATCACCATGATCGGCCACTACATGGTGTACGAGACATTTCATTTCTGCTGCCACGTTCCGGAGAATGGTTTCGTGCGCAACATGCCGCTCGTGAACACCATCCGCCGCCACCACGCCGCCCACCATAACCTCGGGATCATGATGCACGTGAACATGAACCTCACCTTCCCGGTGGCCGACTGGGCGATGGGCACGAGCGATCTGAAGCGCGGCCTCCTCGGCCACCTCTTCAACGGCTATTCCGACCGGCACGTGAAGGAGGAACTCAAGCCCATCATCGCGCGCTTCCGCACCGGCGAGACGCAGGAGGCGCGCGTGACCCTTGAAGGGCCGAAGCTCAACGAAGAGGAAATCCGCGCCCTGGAGCGCGCCGCCGGCCAGGCGGCTTAGCGGGTTCCTAGGCGCGCAACCGCTGCGCTTCGGTGGGCGGGGTGGGCAGGAAGGTCACGAAGGTGAAGGTGATGCAGGCGATGCCCGCCATCATCATCAGCAGCACCGAGAAGCCCGCCTGCTTCACCACCGGCCCGAGCAGCCACACCGCCACCGAGCTCGCCCCCAGGGAAACCGCGAGGCGCATCCCCGCCACGCGCGAGCGCATGCGATCGTCCACGTAGCGCACGATCATCGCGTCCGTGAACGGGATCGCGCCGAAGATCGCGATCATGAAGAGCGCCTGACAGGCGTAGAGCGCCCAGCTCTGGGCGTGCGCCGCGAGGAGCAGGAACGGCACCTGGAACGCCAGCACCGAAAGGTAGAGCGTCTTCAGCGGGAAGCGGTCGAGGAGACGGCCCACCACCAGCTGCGCGAGCGAGGCCAGGGTGTAGACGGCGCCCAGCAACAGCCCCAGCAGCGCCGGGTCCGAGGAAACCGCCGCGAAGCGCTCGGTGAGCAGCTCGTAGTTGCCGTTGGTGGAGAAGTTGAACAGCAGGCTGCCGCTGGTGGCCGCGAGCGTCATCACCAGGAACACGCGGGCGAGGAGCGCCGTGGGCAACTCCACCTGGGTCGCCTTGCGCTTCGCAGGCGGGGCTTCCTCCACCGTCGCAAACAGGAGGAATGCCACGCCGCACACGATGCTCACCAGCCCCGGCACGACGAAGGCGGCGCGCCAGCCGAACTCCTTCACCAGCAAGCCCGTGACCACCGCGGCGAGTGCCACGCCCAGGTTTCCGGCGAAGCCGTTCACGCCGATGGTCCAGCCGGGGCGCTTCGAGCCCTGCACCAGCATCGGGATCGCCACCGGGTGGTAGATCGAGGCGACGGCGCCGAGCGCGCCGAGGGCGATGGCGATCTGCAGCGGCGAGCGTGTCATCGCGACGGCGAGCGCCGCGAGTCCCATGCCGAAGAAGAACACCACCATCATCGAGCGCCGTCCCCACAGGTCGCCGAGGCGCCCGGAGGGGATCGAGCCCAGCCCGAAGAAGAGGAACGCGACAGCCCCGTAGGGCATGAGGTCCTCCCAGCGGGCGAGGCCGAAGTCCTGCGCGATCGTCGTCACCGCAGTGGCGAAGATCAGCAGGAACATGTGGTCGATGGCGTGGGCGGTATTGAGGAGGAGCTCGGTCGGGCGATTCTGCATGCCGGTGATTCTAAGGGGTTACGCCCCTTTCATCGAGCCGGCACTCGCGACTCGAAGGACGGTGGCTGGTAGTCGGTGCGGAAGCGGCAGCCTGGGCCGAAGGTCGCCTCCATCGCCTTGCAGCGCTGTGCGACGGAGGCGGGCGTGGGCTTGCGGCCGTGGTCGATCCAGTCGACCAGCTCGGCGAAGAGGGCCGGGTAGTCGGGATCGGCGAGGTAGCTGTGCTCCTTGTCGTCGGTGAAGGACTGGACCAGCCGTGCCTCGGAGCCGCCGCGACGCATGCGTTCGCGAAATGCGCTCGAGAACTCCACCATCGCGGTCGGGTCGCCGATCGCGTGGGCGGTGAGCACCGGCACGGCGATGCGCCCGTCGCCGTCCATGTCGGCGAAGAACGCGGCGGCCGCCGCGGGATCGGCACGGTAGCGGGGCGCTTTCGCGTTCAGCGCTTCGTCGTCGCCCGAGCCCTGGTAGCGGACGCGCTCGTTGGACCACGGGTTGGCGCCACCGGTGCGCTTCTGCACGATGTCCTGGAAGTGGAAGGTCGCCCATCGCAGGTGCGCGCCCACGCTGGACTCGGGAACGCGGATCGTGTCGGCGATGGCCTTCAGCTTGCGGGCCTGTTCCGGCGTGGGCTTCGCGCCGGCGCCGCGCCCACCGAGGCATTCCTCCACGCGGCGGGTGAGCTCGGCGGGCGTGAGGGGATTGCCCGGGGGCAGGCCCATCCACAGCGGGTACTGCGGCTCGTCTGCGCGCGGATGGTTGCCGCAGAAATGCTGGTAGACCACGCGCAGGTCGAGGCGGAAATCGTAGGAGCGCGCGCCGGCGAGGACGCCGCTCGTGAGCAGCACGCCGTCGTAGGGCGAGCGCCCGGCGCGGCCCGCGGCGGAAGTGGTGTACATCTCGGCGCCGCGCGCCGCCACGGCCGCGCCCCACGATTGCCCGTGGAGAATCGTCAATCGCGGCCTGGCCACGTGTTGCACGAAGATCCTGCGCACGCGCTCCGTGTCCTCCGCGGCGCTGCGCGCGGCCACTCCCCCCTGGCGGTAGACCGACGCCGCCCACGCGTAGCCCGCTTTCACCGTGATCGCCCAGCGCTTCGCGTCTTCGTCCGCGCGCGAACGCTTCGCTTCCAGGGGGGGGCCGCCGTGGGCGTGCACCACCAGTACCTGGTTCCACTGGGCGGGAATGGCGATGATGAAGTGGGCGCCCATGGAGTCGATCCCCCGTAGGCACCGCGCATCCGCGGGCATCCCCGCGGGACACGCCTCGGACACGGGCGCCACCTCGCGGCTGGCGGGCTCGAGTCCCGCGCAGCCGGCGAGGGCGATCGCGGCGAGGGCGACAGCCGCCGCGTTCCTCATCGCCCGCATCCCGTGGTGGCGCTGGCCTGGGGATTTGCGTGCAGGCAGGGCAGGCGCCGCAACGCGTAGCCCGAGGCGGCGAGCTGCTCGGAGGCCACGCGCTGCAGCCGCACGGCGTCCACCTTCGCGAGTCCCAGGTCCGCGGCGGCCTGCTCGTTGGCGCCGAACGAGTCCGGATCGATGCCGGTGACGGTCCCGAAGATCACCAGGGCGCTCAGGTACGCGCCGTAGGCGCTCGGATGGAACTGGTCCTCGTGCCACCACAGGTCGAAGCCCTTCTTCGACGGCTCGTAGGGATTGCGCAATGCCACGCCGGACTGCACCGCCCGCATGAAGGCCTCTCCCACCGGCGCCACGCCGGCGATGTTCCCGTTGCCGGCGGCGGCCTGCGCATAGGCCGCGCGCAGATCCTCGGCCATGGTCTCGAGCGGTTCGCCCGCGTAGGCCTCGCCCGCCTGGTAGGCCAGGTCGGGCCGGGTCCAGGTCTGGTAGAGGTACACCGCGGTCGCGGCGCTCGCATTCGGGTTCGCAGGGATGTTGCGCAGCGTGTTGTTGCCGCCGGGGTAGAGGGCCGATTCGCGGAACGATTCAGCGGCGCCCACGTGGATCCAGCGCTCGATCTTGTTCACGTAGGCGGCGAACTGTGGATAGCTGCCGCCGGCGCGCGCCACCGCCTCCGTGCTGTTGCCCTGCAGCACTACCGCGTCCCACGCGCGGTACGCCAGGTTCACGCGCAGGTTCCAGTTGGCCGGATTGGTGTTGAGGAAGTGGCCCCGCAGCGTGGCGCCCCCGCGCAGCGAGTGGAACACCTCGTAGTCGAGGCCGGCCTGGGTGGCCAGCACTTCGAAGATGCCGGCCACGCCGCCCCAGGGCTGGGGCAGGGCCGGGTCGCTGCCCGCGGAATTGGCGAGGAAATTGGCGTAGTTGAGGTCGACCACGTTGCCGATGTTGTACTGCAGCGCGGGCGGGCGCGTGTAGGTGAAGCTGTTGCCGACGAGCAGGATCGAGCGCGGCTGGGCGGTGGCCGACGTCGCGGCGCAGGCCAGCAGGATGGCGAGGATTTTTCTCATGGGGGTCTCCGGGAGGTTGCGATATCGAAGCTAGCAGCCTGGTTCAGATAGCGCCAATATGTTGTTTCTGGCTTTGCCATACATGCTGAATATGGGAGGGAAAATGGAGCTGCGCCACTTGCGGTACTTCGTCGCCGTCGCGGAGGAGGGCAGCTTCACCCGCGCGGCCGTGCGTCTGGGCATCCAGCAGCCGCCCCTCAGCCAGCAGCTCCAGGCGCTCGAGCGCGAGATGGGAACGCGGCTCCTCGAGCGCCTGCCGCGCGGCGTCGAGCTCACGGCGGCCGGCGCTTCGTTCCTCGCCGACGCCCGGTCCACGCTGGTCCAGGCCGGCGAGGCCGTGGCGCGCGCGCGGCGCGTCGCCGCGGGGATCGAAGGCACGCTGGTGCTGGGGCTCGCGAGCTCCGCCGCCACCCACGCCCTGGTGCCGACGGTCCTCGAGGCCTTTCGCGAGCGCCACCCGGGCGTGCACCTCGCCTTCCTCGAGGGCAACGCGGCCGCTCTCACCGAGGCGGTGCTGGCGCGCCAGGCAAATGTGGCATTCGTCCGCGCCCCGGTGTCCGGGCCGCCGGGGGTGCGTTTCGACCGCGTGCTGGAGGAGCCGATGCTCGCGGCGATGCCCGCGGCGCACCCGGACGCCATCCGGGCCGCCGCACGCGCGCGGCCAGGCGTCACCTTGCGGGAGCTTGCCGCGCAGCCGCTCATTTTGGTGAGGCGTCCCGGAGCCCCCGGCATGTACGGTGACCTCCTCGAGGCCTGCGCCGCGGCGGGACTCGCTCCACGGGTCGCGGCGGAGGTGGGCAACATGCTGACCAACATCCTCCTGGTGGCCGCGGGCGTGGGCGCGTCGGTGGTTCCGGCATCCATGCGGGGGATCCAGGAGTCGCGGGTTGCATACCTGCCACTGCGTGGCGCCCCGCGGCTTGCGGCGCCCCTCACGCTGGTATCGGCCGTCGACGACCCCAACCCCGCCGTGGCGCGCTTCGTCGACCTGGCGCACGCCCTGGCGCGATCGAGGGTGCTGTAGGAAAGCTCCGACGCTTTGTCCCTGGCTGCGCCGACAGCCACCCGACACGATCGGCGTCACAATGACGGCAAGCTCCTCCACAAGGCCACGTCATGGCAAACCCCTTCGCTCCCGAGCGAGCGCCCCGGCAGATCGAATTGTCGCGACGCGTGGTGGTGATGGCGGTCATGGCCCTCACCTTCGTCGCGGGCACCCTGTTTTCCACCGCGGCATTCGCCGCGGGCGAGAAGAACCCCGACGTCCTGGCCATGGTGTTCGCCCTCGGCGCTTTCGGCACGCTGTTCCTGATCCTGGTGTGGTACCTGGGCCAGCTCGCGCGCGTGGACTGCGCCCGGCGCGCCCGGATCCTCGAGAGTAGTAGAGTGGACAGGCGCAACCCCGCCCCAGGAGCCCCATGGACGCAGACGCGCCGGCCCCCCTCCGGTTCGACAATCATGTGGGCGGCGAGCATGTTCCGCCGCTCGACGGACGCACCTTCCATTCGGTAAACCCCACCACCGGCAAGGTCTGGGGCCACTTCGCCGAGTCATCCCGTGGCGACATCGACCGGGCGGTGAAAACCGCCCGGTACGCTTTCGACGGGCCGTGGGGAAAGCTCTCTCCCACGCGCCGCGGACGGCTCCTGATGG